>DASRQW010000434.1 GCA_035696245.1 Longimicrobiaceae bacterium
TGGCCGCCCACAGTCGCCGAGACCGCTCGGTCAGAGCCGGGCCCAGACGTCCATACTTCGTTCGCAGTACATCAACCGTAGGACCCATGGCCTGAATACTACACGCGAGAGCTCCGCAAACAAAGCATTTATTCTTTTACAGACTCTTAGGCTCGCACCCTCCCCCGCAAGCGGGAGAGGGTTAGGCGGGCCCGGACGGTGGTGCACGATGGGAGAAACCGCGGGATGCGGGCTGCGGTTTTGTCCGTCGTACCCAAGCCATTCTGCACGGAGGGAGACCGCCGGGCGGTTTCGGCGGGCTCGCTCCGGGGCGGGGAGACCCCGGACGGAGGGCGCCAGGTAGTATCGGCGCCCGGAGGAGGAGGCTCACCGCCCCCGCGGAGGAGACGGACGGGCAGCCGTATCGCCCGGCCGGCTCCGGAGCGGCCCCGCGACAGAGCATCCGCCGCCGTCCAGACCGCATCCGCATCATCATCGAGCACCTGAAAAGCGTGGCAGGGCGGGACCGGAGCCCCGCCCTGCATCGTCATCTCAGCTTTCTACATCTACCGAAACAGCTCTCCAGATTAGTAGCGGTAGTGGTCGGGCTTGTAAGGGCCGTCGACCGGCACGCCCAGGTAGTCGGCCTGCTTGGGCGAGAGGGGCGTGAGCCTGACGCCCAGCTTGTCCAGGTGCAGGCGCGCCACCTTCTCGTCGAGCACCTTGGGCAGCGTGTAGACCTTCTTCTCGTAGCTGTCGGCCTTCTCGTGAAGCTCGATCTGCGCCATCACCTGGTTGGTGAAGCTGGCGCTCATCACGAACGACGGGTGGCCCGTGGCGCAGCCCAGGTTGAGCAGGCGGCCCTCGGCCAGGATCATCACGCTGTGGCCGTCCGGGAACACGTACTCGTCGTACTGCGGCTTGATGTTGATGCGCTGCACGTCGTCGCCCATCTTCTTCAGCCCGGCCATGTCGATCTCGTTGTCGAAGTGGCCGATGTTGCCCACGATGGCCTTGTCCTTCATCCGCGCCATGTCGTGCGCCGTGATGATGTCCTTGTTGCCCGTGGCGGTGATGAAGATGTCGGCCGTCTCCACCACGTCCTCGAGCGTGGCGACCTGGTAGCCCTCCATGGCGGCCTGGAGCGCGCAGATGGGGTCGATCTCGGTGATGATCACGCGGGCGCCCTGGCCGCGCAGCGACTGCGCGCAGCCCTTGCCCACGTCGCCGTAGCCGCAGATCACGGCGACCTTGCCGGCGAGCATCACGTCGCTGGCGCGCAGGATGCCGTCGGTGAGCGAGTGGCGGCAGCCGTACAGGTTGTCGAACTTGCTCTTGGTGACCGAGTCGTTGACGTTGATGGCCGGGAAGAGCAGCGTGCCGGCTTCCATCATCTGGTACAGGCGGTGCACGCCCGTGGTCGTCTCTTCCGACACGCCGCGCAGCTCGGCGGCCACGTCGGTCCAGCGGGTGGGCGTCTCGCTCACGGTCTGGCGGAGGAGGTCGAGGATCACGCCCCACTCCTCGCTGTCGTTCTCGGCGTCGAAGGCCGGCACCACGCCGGTCTTCTCGTACTCCACGCCCTTGTGCACCAGCAGGGTGGCGTCGCCGCCGTCGTCGAGCAGCAGGTTGGGGCCGCTGCCGTCGGGCCAGCGCAGCGCCTGGTCGGTGCACCACCAGTATTCGGGCAGCGTCTCGCCCTTCCACGCGAACACCGGCACGCCGGCGGGCTCCTGCTCGGTGCCGTGCGGGCCCACGACGACGGCCGCGGCGGCGTGGTCCTGCGTGCTGAAGATGTTGCAGCTCACCCAGCGCACGTCCGCGCCCAGGTCCACCAGCGTCTCGATGAGCACGGCGGTCTGCACGGTCATGTGCAGCGAGCCCATGATCTTGGCGCCGGCCAGCGGGTTCCGGCCCTTGTACTCGGCGCGGAGCGCCATCAGGCCCGGCATCTCGTGCTCGGCCAGGCGGATCTCCTTGCGGCCGAACTCGGCCAGCGACATGTCCGCGACCTTGTACGGCTCGCGGCCGGCTTCCAGCGACGCTGCGAAGGGATTTGCCATCTCGGCGATTGCGCTCATGGTGCTCCTTGGTTGATGAGGTTTCCGGCGGTGCTGCGTTGGGTCGGGTCCGTCTCTTCTGCTCGGTGGTGAGAGCGTTCGTTTTGTAATCGAGCGCTCTCCCTCTCGATCTACATCTCGGTCAGCCGCCGTTCGGGCGGGATGCGGATGCGGGAGATGCGGCGCCTGCCCGCTGGTCCGCCCCGTTCCGCCGCGCGGAGGCGGCGAAGAGCGTGGGACCCTTGGCGGCGGGGTCGGCCGGGAGCGGGCGGTAGCGCGCGGCGGCGAAGCCCGCGTCCGCCATCCACCCCGCCATCCGCTCCTCCGCGAAGCCCTGCCACAGGTGCCCCATGGTCTGGCGGTACTCGTCGCGGTCGTGCGGCATCATGTCGACCACGAGCAGCCGTCCGCCCGGCTTCAGCGCCCGGTGTGCCTCGGCGATGGCGGCGCCGGGCTCGGGCACGTAGTGGAGGACGAGGAAGAGGATCGCCGCGTCCAGCTCGCCGTCGCCCGCGGGCAGCGCCTCCAGGTCGCCGCCGCGCACCTCCACCTGCGGGAGCTTGCCCAGCCGCTCGCGCGCGGACCGCAGCATCGCGGGCGAGTTGTCCACCGCGACCACGCGCTCCACGAACGGCGCCAGCGACTCGCTCACCTGCCCCGTGCCGCACCCCAGGTCGCCCACCGTCCACCGGTCGTCCAGCAGGCCCAAGAGGCCCAGCAGGTCGGCGCGCTGCCCGAACAGCTCGGCGCGCATCCGGTCCCACTGCCCCGCGGCGGACGAGAAGAACGCCTGCGACTTGGTCTGCCGCTGGGCCAGCACGCTCAGGACGCGCTGGGCGTCCTGCTCGGCCGTGGGCAGCGCCGCGGCCTGTTCGCGCACCAGCTGCCAGAGCTTCCGCGCCGGCGGGTCCAGCCGGTCGGCCACCATGCGGTAGCGGCGGCTCGTTCCCTCCGCGCGCGAGACGATCCAGCCCTCGTCGCCCAGCAGCTTGAGGTGGCGGCTTACCGTGCTCTGCGGCAGCTGCAGCACCGCGCACAGCTCGCTCACCGTCAGCTCGTACCGCTCCAGCACGAGGAGCAGGCGGCTGCGGGTGGTGTCGGACAGGGCCGACATCCGGTCGAAGATCGTGGCTGGGCGCTGGTTCATTTCATCCGTTCATCCGTTCATCCGGATTGAATGTTATAAGTCCCGTGGGCCGATGTCAACCAACTCGTCTCGCGCGAGCAGCACGACAGGTGGGATGGAACGGCAGAGGGGGCGCCGAACGTTTGCTTGCAGCTGTGCAATGCGTCGGCTAACGTGCTTGTAACGTCATGTGCTGCAACAGATACGCCGTATTGGAGATTCCGATGCGGCGCAAGGAGAGGGTCCACAGTGGATGCCTCTCCCATCTGTGCCGCAACCGCGGCGCGGGCTCCACTCCTTCGTGAGGGAGGGCATCATGCGTAAGCTTCGGCTCGCCAGTGAAGACCTGAGCGTCGAGACGTTCGACGCGGGCGCGGCGGAGGGCTCGGCCGGGACTGTCCACGGGCAGGGCGACCTGGGGGCGCGGTTCGCCACCCATCTCCCGGACTGCAATCCCGACGTGACCACCGTCTTCACCGGCGCCTGCGTCCGGAACTGTCACCCGTAGCCCAGCCGGGGCAACACTTCCCTTCTTATAGCGAGGTGGGTCGATGAGGAAGAAGCTGATGCTCGATGCGGATGCCCTGTCTGTCGCCTCGTTCGTTACGGGCGAGGCGGGGAGCGCGAACGGCACGGTGCGAGGGCAGGCGGCGGATGCGTGGGCGGCCATCGTCACGCGTACCAACTGCCTCACCACTCCCTGCTGCCCCGCCTCGGTCACCTGCCTCACGCAGGCGTCCGTCTGCAGGTAACGCTGGGTGGCCGTGGATCCACGGCTCAACGACTTCCTGGGCGGAAAGTAGACCCGGGACAAAGGAGGGCCGCCGCGCTTTCTGCGCGGCGGCCCTTGGTGTAGTTACGGGGTGGCTCAGGTCGATGATACGCTCGACACGGCAACGCAGGCGTCCACGTCGCACACTTGGTCGAAGATCCACTGACCCGATTCGTTCCTGCTCACGCGGAACAAGTCCGGCCGGTAGTCCGGGAAAGGCGTCGTCGTGCCCGCAAGTCGTGCGGAGCCACTCACGTAGTACCAGCTTTCACCCCTCTGCTGGAGAGCGATGTCCTCATCCACATCAACGTGCTGGCCGCTCCCGTTCGTGTACGACACCGTGGCAGTACCGGTGGCGCCGACGCTGGTGAGGATCGCGCTGTACTCTACCCCCTCGACCGACCACCCGATCGTGACATTCCCGTGGTACGTACCGTCGTCAGCGTTCGGCTCCGCGGCCGCGCTGGTGGTGTCGACCGACGCAACGGCGATGTCGGCGGCGGGGGCAGCGGCAATCGTGTCGCTCGTGAACTGCGTTGCAGCGGGAGCAGGGGCGGCGGAGCTCAGCGCGTCGCCCATGGCCTGGGCGTTACCCGGATGCTGCTGAGCGTAAAGGCCTACCGCGAGGGAGATGAACCCGAACCCCGCGAACGTGGAAAGGATGCGCGGAAAGACCCCAACCTTCGGTATGCGCACGTCCTTCGCTTCGAAGCCACCGCCGATCACGGCGACGCCAATTAGGATGCTGCCGACGAAGAAGGCCAAGATGTCCATGAGTTTGCCTACATGCGGAGAGTGACTTCGGGGGCATACGGAGGGGTGCGCGAATCTAATTGACATAAAAGGAATGTGTCAACCACGGGATGGTGTCACCGAGTTGATTTCTCGATCAAGCGTTGCGAGGTTGCCCGGCGGGGTATGGCGAGTGGCGGGCGGGGGATGTAGATTAGCCGCCGCTGAACCCAACCACCCAGGAGAGCTGAGAGATGGACCACTCGACGGCCCGGCTGTTCATGTTCATGGCGATCTTCGGCGGCATCACGTTCGCCTGCTACCTGGCGTGCCTCTGGATGATCCGCATCGAGGACCGCCGCCTGGCGCGCAAGGCCGCCCGCCGGTAGCCATCGGCGCCGCTCGGCAGCCAGTTGGACGATAGAAGAGAGCCGCATCCCCCGCCGGGACGCGGCTCTCTCTTCGTTCGGGCGATTTTCCCGTACCGCCCGTCGTGCGGCGGATCGGGAGCATCGGAGACGGCGCCGCGGGACAGTAGCCGGTGCGCCGCGGAAAGGGCGGATGCGATGAATCGCACCCCTACAACTGCAATGGGGTCAACAGTTTGCGGATGGGTGCGAGCGCGGCGTCAGGTGCGACGCGAGGCGATGGCTTCGGCGATGAGGGGGCCGTGGAGCTTGCCGTTCTCGATGAAGATCTTGTTGGCGTCGTAGCCGGCGGCGAGCACGCCGGCGATGAAGATGCCGGGGACGTTGGTCTCCATCGTCGCGCGGTCGTGGGCGGGGATGCCCGTCTCCGGATCGACCGTGACGCCGAGGGCGAGGAGCATGACCGGGTCGGGCACGTAGCCCGTCATCGACAGAACCCAGTCGTTGGGCAGCACGCGGCGCGCGCCGGTGGCAATCTCCTCCACCTCCACCTCGCGGGGGCGGATGTGGACCACGCGGTGGCCCCACAGCGCGGGGATGGAGCCTTCGGAGATGCGGTTCTCGATGTCGGGCCGCACCCACGGCTTGATGCCCTTGTCCAGCGTATCAAAGAGGTGGACGAGCGTCACGCGGGCGCCCTCGCGCCAGCAGGTGAGCGCCGCGTCGGCCGCGCTGTTGCCGCCGCCGACCACCACGACGTCCTGGTCGAAGTACGGGAACGGGTCGGTGAAGTAGTAGACGACCTTCTCCATCTCCGCGCCCGGCACGTCCAGCTTGCGCGGCGTGTCGAAGTAGCCGGTCGCGATCACGACGTTGCGGGCGCGGTACGTGGCCGGAACGCCGTCACGCGTCCGCGTCCCCAGCACGAACCCGCCGTCCGCCGCAGTGATGGTTTCCACGCCCTCGTACTGCCGCACGTCCAGCCCGAAGTACGTGACGAGCTTGCGGAAGTAGCGCAGCGCCTCGCGCCGCGTGGGCTTGTCGCCCGCGGTGGTGAACGGCACGCGCGCGATCTCCAGCTTCTCCGGCCCGCTGAAGAACGTGGTGTACGTGGGATAGCGATACACCGACTCGGTCACCGCGCCGCGGTCGAAGAGCGCACAGCTCAGCCCCGCCTCCTGCGCCGCGATCCCCACGGCAATGCCGCACGGCCCCGCGCCGACCACCGCTATGTCGAAGACCTGCTCGTCTCTATCCGTCATCTCTATCCCGTTCTATCCCGTCAGCGTCTTCCGAATCGTCGTCCAACTGCATGCGAGCGCAACGAGAGCCGCCGCGCGTCCGGCTGGCGGATGCGCGGCGGCCCGGTGGTGCGGAACGGCCGGGAGATGCGCATCCTCCCCGCCGCAGAGCACGTCACGCGCCAGCGGCCTCCAGTGCCTGCCGGATGTCGGCGATGATGTCCGCGGCGTCCTCGATGCCCAGCGACACGCGGATGAAGCCATCGCCGATGCCGGCCGCCTCGCGCTCGTCCGGCGTCATCGCCGAGTGCGAGGTGTAGCGCGGCTCCGAGACCAGCGTCTCCACGCCGCCCAGGCTGGGCGCGTAGCGGGCGAGCTTCAGCGCGCGGACGAAGCGCTCCGCCGCCGGGCCGCCGCCGCGCACCACGATGCCCATCATCCCCCCGAAGCCGTCCAGCAGCCGCGCCGCCGTCTCGTGGTCCGGGTGCGACGCGAGGCCTGGATAGACCACGCGGGCGATGCCGGGCTGCGCCTCGCACCACTCGGCTACGTGCTGCCCGTTGCGGTTGTGGCGCTCCATGCGCAACGCCAGCGTCTTGATGCCGCGCTCCAGCAGCCACGCCGCATGCGGGTCCAGCGCGGGCCCCCACACCTTCGCCCGGTTCCGCACCTCGGCCACGCGTTCGGTGCTGCCGGCGATCACGCCCGCCGTCACGTCGCTGTGGCCGCCCAGGTACTTGGTGGCGCTGTGCATCACCAAATCCACCCCGTGCTCCAGCGGGCGGAAGTTGACCGGCGACGCGAACGTGGCGTCCAGGATGAACGCCGCGCCGCGCGCGTGCGCCTCGTCCGCGATGGGGCGGGGGTCGGCCACGCGAAGCAGCGGGTTCGACGGCGCCTCGCCCAGCACCACGCGCGTGTTGTCGCGGAACGCGGACTTCCAATCAGCCGAGTGGAAGTCCACGAACGTCGTCCCGATCCCGAAGCGCGACAGCTCGGCGGAGAGCAGCGTGCGGGTGCCGCCGTAGATGGCCTCTGTGGCGACCACGTGGTCGCCCGCGGAAAGGTTGGCGAGCAGCGCGCAGACCATGGCGCCCATGCCGCTGCCCATGACCGCGGCGTCCTCCGCGCCCTCCAGCGCGGCGAGGCGGGCCTCGAGCGCGACGGCGTTGGGGCTGTTGCCGTATCGCCCGTACAGCACCTCGCCCTGGCCGTCGGGCGCGCTCAGGTACGTGGTGCTCAGGACGATGGGGTTCACCACCGGCCCGGCCACGTCTCGCGGCGGGTCGCCCGCGTGCACGGCACGGGTGGAGGGGCCCAGCGCGCGGGCGTCGTCTGCGGTCATGCGGGCGGGAGCAGGAAAGGGAGCGGAGAGACGGTGCCGTCACTGTGGAGCGCGGCCACGCGGCGGACGCACAGCGTGTCCAGCGCGGCCGCGACGGCATCTTCCGCGATGCCGGTGGTGCCCGCCACGTCCGCCGTGCTCACGCGGCCGGCGGCGATCAGCGCGTCCCACACGGCGCGCTGGAGCGGGTCGGTGAGGCCGAGCAGCTGGAATCCCCCGCCCTCCTCGTTCTCCGAGACGAGCAGCAGGCCGTGGCGCTCCAGCACGGCCTCCACCGCCTCCACGTGGTGCTCCTGGAGGCCGCGCACCACGAAGTACGCCTCGGCCGGGCGCTCGTCGCCCTGGTAGCGCAGGAGCAGCTTGGCCACGATCTCGTCGGCGCACGAGTAGTCCAGCACGCGCACCTGGGTGAAGTCCAGCACCGACAGGCACACCTCGCGGTCACCGCACTCCATCTCCGCGATCTGGCTCTCCACGCCCGTCCGGATGGCGCGCCCCGTGGGGCGCGTCACCAGGTTGCTGAAGAGCGAGGTCACCGAGCGTCGCTGCACGGCCGTGAAGCGGAAGAGGGTGCGGGTTGGGGGCGCGGGGCGCACCGGCTCACGCGTCCTGCGCGGTCACCTTCTCC
>DASRQW010000435.1 GCA_035696245.1 Longimicrobiaceae bacterium
TGGCCGCCCACAGTCGCCGAGACCGCTCGGTCAGAGCCGGGCCCAGACGTCCATACTTCGTTCGCAGTACATCAACCGTAGGACCCATGGCCTGAATACTACACGCGAGAGCTCCGCAAACAAAGCATTTATTCTTTTACAAACTCTAAGCTGCGGCAAGGGAACCGAAGGGGGGTGATCCCCGAGTTCCTAGAAATCCGCCGCAGTCATTTTGCAACGAGGCCGGGCACCCGTGGTGGGTCCCCGGCCTCTATTTACACGGAATTCAGCGGCCTCGCTCCGCACCAGACGCCCACGACCGCAGAACCGCACAGGCTCGCAGATCGGCAGCAACGTACGAGGGAGCGACCGCGCCTGGTCGCCCCCTCGTTTCCCATCCACCAAACGGCAGTCGCCGCGACCCGCATCACACCGGCCGGTACGTCCCCCACTCCTGCCGCAGCGCGTCGCTGATCTCGCCGAGCGTGACCATCGCCTTCACCGCAGCGATGATGTGCGGCATGAGGTTGTCCGTCCCGCGCGCGGCGGTGCGGATGGCGTCCAGCCTCGCGCTGACCTCGCCGCCGTCGCGCGCCGATTTGATCGCCGCGAGCTGCGCCTTCTGCGACTTCTCCAACGCGCTGAAGTCCGGCTGGGAGAGGTCGAACTTCGCCGCATCTTCCTGGAACTTGTTGACGCCGACCACCACGCGGTCGCCGCGCTCCACCCCGATCTGGTGCTTGTACGCAGCGTTATGGATCTCCTCCTGCATGAACGAGATCGCCTCGGCCGAGCCGCCCATCTCCTCGATGCGGTCCAGGTACGCAGCGGCCTTCTCCTCTACCTCGCTGGTCAGCGACTCCACGTAGTACGAGCCGGCCAGCGGGTCCACCGTGTCGCCAACGCCGCTCTCGTACGCAAGGATCTGCTGCGTCCGCAGCGCCAGCGTCGCCGCCTGCGCGGTCGGGAGCGACAGCGCCTCGTCGTAGCCGTTGGTGTGCAGCGACTGCGTGCCGCCCAGCGCCGCCGCCATGGCCTGAACCGTCACGCGGACCACGTTGTTGAGCGGCTGCTGCGCCTGGAGCGTCACGCCGCCCGTCTGCGTGTGGAAGCGCAGCTTGCAGCTCTCGTCGCCCGCCCCGAAGCGCTCGCGCATGAGCCGCGCCCACAGGCGGCGGGCGGCGCGGAACTTCGCAACCTCCTCGAAAAGGTCGTTGTGCGATGCGAAGAAGAAGGACAGCCGCGGCGCGAACCGGTCGATCTCCAGCCCCGCCTTCTGCGCCCGGCGCACGTACTCCAGGCCGTTCGCGAATGTGAACGCGATCTCCTGCGCCGCCGTTGACCCCGCCTCACGGATGTGGTAGCCGGAGATGGAGATCGTGTTCCAGCGCGGCACCTCGGCGTTGCAGAACGCGAAGATGTCTGTGATGAGGCGCAGGCTGGGCTCCACGGGAAAGACGTACGTTCCCCGGGCGATGTACTCCTTGAGGATGTCGTTCTGGATCGTCCCGCTGATCTTCGCCCTCGGGATGCCGCGCTCGTCGGCCACGGCGATGTAGAAGGCGAGGAGGATCGATGCCGTCGCGTTGATGGTCATCGACGTCGACACGCGGTCGAGCGGGATGCCGTCCAGCAGCGCCCGCATGTCCGCCAGCGTGTCGATGGCCACGCCCACGCGCCCCACCTCGCCCTGGGCCATCGCGTGGTCGGAGTCGTAGCCCATCTGCGTGGGCAGGTCGAACGCGGTGGAGAGGCCCGTCTGCCCAGCCGCCAGCAGGTGCTTGAAGCGCCCGTTCGTCTCCTCCGCCGTCCCAAACCCCGCGTACTGCCGCATGGTCCAGAAGCGGCCGCGATACATGGTGGGCTGGATGCCGCGCGTGAACGGGAACTCGCCGGGATAGCCCAGGTCCGCCTCGTAGTCCAGCTCCGCCACATCCTCCGGCGCGTACAGCCGGTCGATCTCCACGCCGCTGGTGGAGACGAACTCCTCGCGCCGCTCGGGATGCTTCGCGAGGGCGGGCGTGACCGCGCGGGCAGCCCACGCCTGCTTGCCCGCCGCGGGGCCGGTGCTGCCGGAGTCTTCGCCGAGATTCGTGACCGCCGGGGTATCGCTCATCGGATCCGTCATTCGTCGTGTGAGACCGTGCCTGGCTGCGAACGGGGCGCAAAGAT
>DASRQW010000436.1 GCA_035696245.1 Longimicrobiaceae bacterium
CCATCGGTAGCAGCCCACGCCGGTGGGCTTCGTGCCGTCGTAGCCCGCGGCTTTAGCCGCAGGGCGATGCTGGCCGCACCGATTCTCCCGGATTTCGTATGATTCCGCTGATGTTTCACCACGTGTCCCCGTGCTTCGGACGGCCCATTATCAAGCAGTTGATGTCGTCGCTGCAAACGACACCCCTCCGATGCCGGGATGCGCATCGGAGGGGTGTCGTATCTCGATCTTCGATCTTCGCCCGGTAAGGCTCCCGGCGCGCCGGGCCTCTCCGTGCGGGACGACCGGCCTACGGCTTCTTCCGGGCGCCAGCCGCGGGTGTGACGGAGGCATTGGGCGCCGATGGGCGACCCGCGCCGGGCGTCTGCCGCGGGGTGGCGGATTGGGTGGCGGCCCGGTTCCCCGGGTTGCCGAAGATCTGGAGCGTGGGGTGGCGGAAGGGCACGTTCGCGCTCCGCGGCATGCTCTTCTGGCGGCCCACGTCCGCCAGCATGTCCTCGCCGGTGCGCTGCTGCGCCATGCCGAGCAGGAAGCTGAAGTCGGCGAAGACGCTCTTGTTGCCGTTGGTGGTGTCGGCCAGCGTCTGCGCGTACTGGTGGCAGCCCAGGCACGACGACGTGGTGGGGATGTAGCTCTCCAGCACCGTGTTGCGGAGCGTGTCCGGCACCGCCACCAGCGACCGCTCGCCGGACATCCACTGCGACCCGATGAGGTGGTAGTGCTCCCACACGGTGCCCTTCACGCGCGCGTGCCAGGTGGCGTTCACCGTGTCGGTCTCGCCCTTCGGCACCTGCACGCGGGTGATCTGGTTGCCGTACTTGCCCTGCACGGCGTACCGCGCGGCGTACGGCGGCGTGGGGTTCCACAGGAACGTGCTGTCGCCCGTGCCCGCCAGGTGCAGCGAGTCGTTGCGCACGCAGGTGGTGCAGGCCGCGTTGTAGAACGACCACCGCGGCTGGCTGGCGCCGCAGCTCGCGGGCGAGGTGGAATCCGCGCAGAGCGGGGCGTTGTCCTCTTGCTCGAAGGTCGACCAGATCCAGTCGCCGAGGAACTGGTCGGTCTTGTGGACGATGTGCATGCCCACCAGGCCCACCGTCACGTTGAGGCAGAGCGAGTCGCCGTTGGCGCTGTTCCGGGGCGGGACGTAGATCACGCCGTGGCGGCGGAAGTAGCGCGTGCTGTCGTCGTTGCTCTGCAGCACGCGCCAAGCGGCCTTCACCTCGATGGCTCCCTCGGTGCCCTTGGTGCGGCCGGCGGGGAAGACGAGCGCGGTGTCGGCCGTGTCGGCGGCGAACTGGCCGCGGGGGGTGTTCAGGAGGTGCGAGCGGAGGTAGGTGGCCTCCTCGCCGTTTATCTTCTTCTCGTACACGGCGAAGTTGAGGTTCGCGTCCATCAGGGGCCCGCCCACCGCTTCGTCGTAGTCGCCGTCCGGGTCCACGACGTCGCCGTTCTTGGCCATCGACCCCAGGAACTTCTGCCCCGGCGGCACGCTGCATGGATGGCGGTTGCCGGGCGCGGAGTACACCTCGGCCGCGTCCAGGTACGTCTCCCACACGCGCGGAGAGGTGTCGTCGGAGAACTGCGGGACGACGCCGCTGGTTCCCGCCGCCGGCCAGTTGAGCGCCACGAAGGTCTGCCACGAGTAGACGTCGAACTTGGCCTGCGTGGCAGACACGAAGCCGGTGTAGCCGTTCGGCACCCGCACCACCACCTCGTGCGGCACCACGGGGCAGAGCTGGTCGATGGTGCTGTCCGCGCAGATCGGGTCGAGCGAGTCCGGGGCGGCGGCGACCTGTGCGTCCCCGGCCGCGCCGGACCCGGCGCCCTTGCCGTCGCACGCGGCGGAGGGGAGGAGCAGGGACAGCGCGAGCACCGCAACCACACCATGCGCACGTCTCATAACGCGTTCTCCTTTGGATGGAGAGGGTGGGGACTGCACGGAAGCGATCCGCGATGGCGTAAAAAGCGCACTCTCTCGGCACCCGGTCACTGCGGCGCGGCCGGGGTGACGCGACGAACGGACTGTCTGGATGGGGGTGATGGAGAGATACGGGAGAGGGCGCCCTTCCGTCCGCAACGACGGTTCGCGTCGGCAAATGTAAGTCGCGACGTGCGCGCCGGAAAGACTGGTGAACAGGCCGTGCACCCGGCACCGTCCCCGCCGGTGAGCGCGGGCGGACACGGTGGCCCCGGAGAGCGGAAACGTCGATGCACGTCCACGTGAACCTCCCCGACGCTCAGCCGCCGAGGATCGTCATCCCGCGCGGAGCCTGATCGGTGAACCTGTCGCCCAGCTTCAAATCTCCGTTGTCGGCGAGCCGGCGCCCGAGCGCGCGGCCGGACCGGAAGCGCGTGCGACGACGTAGCAGCGCCGGGTCTGCGCCTCGACCTCCGGATAAGCATCGCGCTCTTCGCGGCTCTCGACGGTGAAGCCGGCGGCGCGCAGATAGCCGTCCATCTCCTCTGCGGTGAAGAAGACGAAGTCGAGGTCCACCGGCTCGCCCCACAGCTCGTCGAAGTGGCGGACCTCGGCTCCGACGTGGAAGGCGAGCACGAGCGGCGCGTCCGGCCGCAGCACGCGGTGAAGCTCACGAAGGGCGGCGGCCATCTCCCCACGCGGCAGGTGGATGAGCGAGTAGAAGGCGACCGCGCCTGCCCACGACCCATCCCCGGCGTCTATGGCGATGACGTCGCCGGTGTCGAACGGGATTTCGGGGAAGAGCGTCCGCGCGTGCCGGACCATGGCGGAGGAGAGGTCGATCCCGCGGACGGAGACGCCCTGCGCGTGCAGGTAGGCGGCGACGTGGCCGGGCCCGCAGCCCACGTCGGCGACGGGGGCGGCGGTGCCGACGCGCGGCGAACCGGTCCAGGAACGCACGGTCGAAAGGCTTGTGCGCCAGCTCGCCCGCGATCCTTCGCGCGTACTCGTCCGCCACGCTGTCGTAGCTGGTGCGGACGGGCGAGGCGTCGAGCGGATAGGACATGGGGTTCCAGGAGTTCGGCAGTAGGTCGCGACGGAGACGATGGCTCAACTCCCCAGGCTACGGATTCCTGTTCGACGAATCGGACGTGCGTGGTGTCCAGCGCCCGCATCGCCCGGGCGGCTAAAGCCGCGGGCTACGACGGCGCGAAGCCCACCTTCGTGGGCTGCTACCGAGGGTCCGAGCCGCTTTGGCGAGACTCCGCGGAGGCAAGCCGATCCACTCGGATCCCGCGTGAGGCGCTATCCGCCGCTGACAATTTGCACCCGATCCGGGCCGGTCCGACAGGAGCAGCCCTTTCTTTTTTCCCCGGCTTGATCTCGATCTTCCGAATGCCGAGCGCACGGAGTGCGATCCGATGCAATAGGATTCGCTTCTCAACCGCTACGTGCATGACATGGGAGATTGCGGGTGGATCGTCAAATAGCTTTTCGGCATTCAGGCGGCAGGGTGTCGCGCTCCTACTGAGACACCGCTGCCCCACAGTTGCGGCGGGGCAGCAGGTCAGATCGTCCGTTTGTCACGGCGTACGCGGAATTCCGGGGGAAGCGCCAGGGTCTGAAAAATGCCTTAAACGGCGCGGGAGGAGATGCGCGGAACTCTCGCGCGGGTTCCGATCCACAGTGCACAGGGCGGATGCAGCCCAGATCTCATCGCCACCGGCTCCATCATATGTACCGGTAGCTCCCATCCGGCAGCGACATCCGCCACACCACCTCCGCTCGCCTCGGGCCGAACGCCGTTTCACGCGCAAGCGTCACGGAAGGTTGCAGATGCGGCACTTCGTCTTCATCAGCTACTCCAACACCGACAAGGCGGTGGCCGACACGCTGTGCGGCGTGCTGGAAGCGGCGGGCGTGCCCTGCTGGATCGCCCCGCGCGACGTGCAGCCGGGACGCGAGTGGCGCCCGTCCATCATCGACGCCATCCAGCAGACGCGCGTGATGATCCTGGTGTTCTCGGACGAGTCGAACCGCTCGCAGCAGGTATCGCGCGAGGTGGAGGTGGCGTTCGAAGAGGGGAAGACGATCATCCCGTTCCGTATTGCGGACACGGAGATGAACAAGAGCCTGCGCTATTGCATCAGCGCCACGCACTGGCTGGACGCGCTCACCCCGCCGCTTTCGGAGCACGCGGCCCGCCTGGTGAGCACCGTCACGCGCATGCTGGCTGAAGCGCGGCAGGTCAGCGCCGCCGCGGGCCTGCCGGACGAGTGGGCCGAGGCGATCCCCTCCGATGCACACGCCGAGAGCGCGCCGGCCGATTCGGTGGATGCGGGCCCTGCGGAGATGCCTGTCCTCCCCCGCGTCCCCGCCTCCCCAGCCGCCGAAGGTGCCGGAGCCGCCGCTCTTTCCGCGGGAGAGATCGATGCCGCTGCGCACGCGGAGCATGCGTCCGTTTCCGCGCCCACCGTCGAAGCGCTGGCCGTAGCTGAAGAGCGGATGGGCGAGGGTGGCACCGCGACGCACATCCGTTCCTTCCCGCGCGGCCGGAAGATGCGCGTGGCCGGCGCGGTGGCGGGGGGCGCGGCGCTGATGACGGTGGCCGCGGCGGTCTGGCCGCTCGGCGCACGAACGCGGACGGAAGCAGCCGCCACGGTGGCGAACACTTCCGCATCCCCCGCATCGCCTGCGGAAGACCGGGACCTAGCCGGTTCCCACAGCGCTCGGAAGGTGGCTAACGAACCGTCGGGAGATGCTGCCGTCCCGGCCGCCAGAGCCGGATCTGGCGCCGCGACCGCGACGCCGCAGCGCGGGGAGACGGTGTCATTGCCTGAACCGCCGCCCCCCGTCCAGCCCCCCGTCGAGCCACCCGTCCAGCCCCCCGCGCGGCCGCCGCTGTTGCCCCCGCAGCACGGGCAGCGGCTGAGCGCCGAGGCGAACTCCCGTGCGCCTGTTTCGATCGGTGAGGTTTTGGGGCGGTCCGCGGCTTCTCCGCACGAAGGAACGATGGCAGCGCTTCCGCAGCGCGAGCGGCTTGCTCCGACGGTTGCTCAGCGCGTGTCCGCGGCGGCGGCGGGCGTGGCGATGCGGAGTGCCGCGGTCGCGCCGTCCGTCGCCGCCCGTGCGCCCCCCGCCCCCGGCGCGGCGGAAGCGATGCCCGCCCGCGACGCGGCCGAGGACGCGCGCGCCATCCAGCGCACGGTGCGCGACTTCGCGCAGCTGCTGGAGTCGCGCGACGCGGGGCGGATCGCGAACGCCTATCCGGCGGCGGGGGAGTGGGTGTCGCAGTGGAGCGACTTCTTCCGCATGGTGCGCCGGCTGCGCGTGAGCGTGATCGACGCGGGCTCGCCCGCGGTGGACGGCGACGCGGCGCACGTGGACTTCGCGGCGCGCCTGGAGTGGGACGACGACGCCGGCACGGGGCAGCACCGGCCGCAGCGCTTCAGCGCGGGCTTCCGCCGCCAGGGCGGCCGCTGGGTGCTCACGCGGCTCGACGGCAGGTAGACGGCGCATCCCCCGCCGCGCATCGGCCGTGGCGCCGCGGACAGGCGAGAAGAAATCGTCGGTGCGGTCTCATCCCCATCTACATCATCTTCCCGGAAACCTTCATGCGACGCCTCGGCCCCTTCGTGCTCGCAAGCCTGATGACGGCGTTTCCCGTTCCCGCATGGCCGCAGACGCTGAGCGACCAGGTGCGGGAGATGTTCACCTTCGGCAACTGCGGCGAGCCGCTGTGCCTGAACGTGGTGGGCCACGGCGACCACTTCATCCCCGACGTGGTGCAGGGGCAGGACAACATGATCGGGTTCCTGGGCAGCTCCATCGGGATCAGCGTGGCCAACGTGCCGGTGAGCGCGGGCAGCGGCGGGGCGACCTTCACCTTCAGGAACGGGGTGCCGGTGAGGACGTCGGTCTCGTCCGGCCCCATCCTGGGCGAGCGGGCGCAGACCATCGGGCGGGGGCGCTTCCTGGTGGGCGGCACGCTCAGCTCGTTCCACTTCACCACCCTGCGCGGCATGCCGCTGCGCGACCTGGAGTTCAACTTCAAGCACTCGAACGTGGGCGACCCGGCGTTCGGCACGCCCGCCATCGAGAACGACGTGATCCAGGTGCACGCGGACATGGCGGTGGACCTGTGGGCGGCGTCGGTGTTCGTGACGGCGGGGGTGGGCGACCGGGTGGACGTGGGCGCGGTGCTGCCGCTGCTGCGCCTGTCGCTGCGCGGGCGGAGCAGGGCGGAGATCCTGCCCTTCGGCAGCGACACCCACCACTTCGACGGCGGGCTGGACGAGGCGCAGGCGTTCGCGGAGGGCTCGGCGCGAGGGGTGGGCGACCTTGCGCTGCGGGCCAAGGCGACGGTGCGCCGCACGGCGCGGTCCGGCGTGGCGGTGCTGGCCGACGTGCGCCTGCCCACGGGCGACGAGAAGAACTTCCTGGGCGCGGGCGCCGCGAGCGTGCGGGGCCTGGCCATCGTCTCCGGCCGCCTGGGCGCGTTCTCGCCGCACTTCAACGGCGGCTTCCTGTACCGTGGCGGCCACGCGCAGAACAGCGCGGTGCTGGCGACCGTGGGCTTCGACCACCTCGTCAGCCCCGCCGTGACGCTGGCGGGGGACGTGGTGACGGAGTGGCAGGTGGGCGCCAGCCGGCTGAAGATGCCTGGCCCGCTGCGCTTCACCATCCCCACCAGCCGGACGCTGGAGGCGACCAACATCCCCGACTCGCGCGACGACGTGGTATCTGCCGCACTGGGCGTGAAGGTCGTGCTGCGGCCGGGCATGGCGGCGGTGGCCAACACGGTGATGCCGGTGATGGAAGGCGGGCTCCAGCCGCGCGTGGCCGTGTCGTTCGGGCTGGAAGCCAGCATGTAGCCCGCCTCCCGCGAATCCGACCCCCGATCCACGTCGTCCCGAACCGCCGCAAAGGGAGGTGCCGATGCGCTCCCGTCTCGCCTCCGCCTCCCGCGCGGCGCTGCTGCTGGCCCTCACCGCGGTACTCGTGGCGTGCGACCGAACGCTGACGGACGCCCCGCGGCCCGCGATCTCCACGGCGGACACGACGCTGGAGGTGGGCGAGGCGGCGCAGCTGAGCGCGCGCGGGTTCCAGGCCGATCCGGCGTGGACGAGCAGCGACACGGCGGTGGCGAAGGTGCTCTCCACCGGCTACGTGACCGCGATGGGGCCGGGCACGGCGACGGTGACCGCGGCGGGCCGCGGGCGTACGGCCGCCGCCGCGGTGCACGTGCGGCTGCCGCCCACCATCGCCCCTTCTGCATCGACCGTGGCATTCGCGGCGTACACGGGCGGCAGCGACGCGGCGGCGCAGAGCGTGGCGGTGGCCAACGCCGGCGGATCGCCGCTCACGGGCCTGGCGGTGGAGACGGCGTACGCGGCGGGAGGGCCGGCGGACTGGCTCTCGGTGTCGCTGAGCGCCACGGCCGCGCCCGCCGTGCTGTTGCTCCAGCCGCAGACGGGGCGCCTGGCGGCGGGGACGTACCGCGCCACGGTGCGCCTGGCGTCGCCGCTGCCGCGCGTGGCCGAGGCGCGCGTGGCGGTCACGTTCTCGGTGGGCCCCGCG
>DASRQW010000437.1 GCA_035696245.1 Longimicrobiaceae bacterium
TCTCCCGCTTGCGGGGGAGGGGCCGGGGGAGGGGGCATCTCTCCGCAGCCCCACCACCTCAGCACCACGCGTACCTCTACCGAAAAACCACCGGAAACGGCGCGATTTCCGAACGCCGGATCGATGACACGACGGCATACAACCTCCACGGCGCCCTCAGCCCGACCTGGCAGAGGCGCCGTGTGTCGTGCTCGGGATTGCGCTTGCAAGCCGCCGGGCGGCTCAGGTGGTGGCGAGCGAGGGCGATGGCGGGACGGCGGAGATGAAGCGGCGGACCTCTTCGACCACGCGGTGCGGGGCGACGGGCTTGAGCAGGAAGCCCGCACAGCCCGCCTCGGCGGCCTCGGCGCGCACGGTGCCCAGGGCGTGCGCGGTGAGCGCGACCACGGGGATGCCCGCCGTGCGCGCGTCCAGCTTGAGGCGGCGCGTCACCTCCAGCCCGTCGAGCACGGGGATGGAGATGTCCATCAGGATCAGCGCCGGCCGCACGCATGTGGCCCGGTCCACGGCTTCGAGGCCGTCGCACGCCTCCACCACCACGAAACCGTGGTGCTCCAGGATGATGCGGTAGATGAGGCGGTTGTCGTCGTTGTCCTCGACGAGCAGGATGGTGCTTGCCACGTGAAGGATGCCGGCTGGGGAGCTTCGGCCCGGCGCCGGAGCGGCGGCGGGCGTGTGCCGGAGCACGGGCCGGGAGGCCCGTTCGGCACGACGGAAGAGGGTTGCGATGCAATGGGTTGCGCGGATTGCAAGATGCCGTGATCGAAGGGGCGCCACAAGGCGTTCCGGTAGCACGCGCGGAACGTGGTTTGCAGGTGTGACAGGTGGATGGAACAGTGGCATCCCTGGCGCGGAAACATTCGGCGCCGTGGCCAGGTGTTTGCACGTCACCGCGCGCCGGTTTGCGAAGTCGCATGCCGGCACGCGGCGCCAGGAGCCCTCCCCGGCTCCCGGCCGCGGGGGGTGCAAGACCTCCCGCGGGCCCGTTTCTCCACGGGGATGGAATCTCCCTGAATGTCGCCAGACAGCTCGATCCGCAAGTTCGTAGAAGGCCTTCGCGTGCGCGCCCACGACCTGGGCGAGCGCGCCGACGGGTCGTCTCCCGAGGCGCGCCCGCTCGTACGCGAGGCGATCTCGGACCTCCAGGTCGCCCTCGAGGAGCTTCAGGTCACCGCCGAGGAGCTGCGGGTGCAGGGCGAGGCCCTGGCCGAGATGCAGGGCGACGCCGAGGCCGACCGCGCCCGCTTCGCCGACCTCTTCCGCTTCTCGCCCGACGCCACCGTCGCCACCGACCCGCAGGGCCTGATCCGCGCCGCCAACGTGGCCGCGGCGCAGCTGCTGCGCCTGCGCGACGGCGAGCTCACGGGCAAGCCCTTGGCGGTGTACGTGGCCGACGAGGAGCGCCGCGCCTTCCGCGCGCGCATGGCCGGCCTGGCGCAGGGCGACTCGGCACGCGGGTGGGAGCTTCGCCTCCAGCCGCGCGGCGCGCTGCCGGTGACCGTGGAGGTCTCCGCCGGCCCGGCGACCGTGGCGGGGAGCCCGCTGCTCCTGTGGAGCCTGCGCGACGTGACCGACCGGCGCGTGGACGAGCGGGGCCGCGCCGAGACGGCCGAGACGGCGCGCATGCTGATCGAGGCGGCGCCGCTGCCCGTGGCCGCCATGGACGTGGACGGCACCGTGATGGTGTGGAACCGCGCGGCCGAGCGCCTGCTGGGCTGGACCGAGGACGAGGTCGTGGGCCGCCGCAACCCCGCGCTCCCGCCCGAGGCCCAGCCCGGCGAGGAGGGCACGCCCGCGGTGCTGGCGGGGCGCCGGAAGGCCGGCGGCCCGCTGCCCCTGCGCGTGCTGGCCGCGCCCATGCGCTCGGCCGACGGGCAGCCGCGCGGCACGGTGGTGGTGATGGTGGAGGCGACCGAGGAGGGCGACGCCGACTACGAGGCGTCGCAGACGCAGGGCCCGGCGGCCGGCGACCCCGGCGAGCGCCGCCCGTGGACGCGCGCCGAGGCGCTTCGCACGCTGCTCGCCAGGCCTGTGGAGCGCCCGCACGACATCGTGGACCGCCTGCGCGGGTGGATCGCCTCGGGCGTGAGCCTCGGCTACCTGCACCCCGGAGACCGGCTGCTCAGCATCCGCGAGATCTCGCAGGAGAGCGGCGTCGACCACCGCAACGTGAGCGCCGCGTACCGCACGCTGGGCGCCGAGGGGGTCGTGGAGGTGCGCAGCCGCCACGGGGTGTACGTTGGCGAGGGCGCCGGCGCCGGCCCCGCCCAGCGGCCGCTTGGCGAGACGGGCGAGTGGGTGGCCCGCCTGCTGGGCGAGGCCGCCGAGCTGCAGGTGAAGGTGCCGCTGCTGCCCGAGCTGCTGCGCGAGTGGACCGGCAGCACCCGCGTGTCGTGCGCCTGCGTGGAGAGCACCGAAGACGACCTGGCGGCGCTCGCCACCGAGCTGCGGCAGCAGTGGGGGCTGGAGACCTTCGCGGTGCCCGTCGGCGCATCGCCCGAGCCCGCCCGCGCCGGGCGCTCGCCGGAGACGGCGCTGCTGGACGAGCTGCGCGCCGCGGACCTGATCGTCACCACGCCGTTCCACGCGCCGCTGGCCCGCGCGGCGGCACGGGCGCTGGGCAAGCCGCTGGTGGTGGCGCACGCCAACCCGGAGATGGTGGCCGCCGTGGAGGACCGCCTGGCGCGCGGCCCCCTCACCGCGGTGGTGGCCGACGCCGCCTTCGGCGAGCGCCTGCGCGCCATCCGCGGCGCTGCGGACCCGTCGCGCCTGCGCATCGTCCTGGCGTCCGACGCCGAGGCGCTGGCCGCGCTGGACCCGGCCGCCCCCGTGCTGGTGACGCGCGCCGCCCACCAGAAGCTGCGCGGCGTGCCGCTCCGCCTGCTGGTGCCGCTCTCGCCCTTCCTCTCCCCCGCTTCGCTCCGCGACATCGGCGCGGTGCTCATCCGCCGCAACATGGAAGCGTCGCGCGGAGTGTGATCGCGACTCGGCGGACGGCGAGGTAGATCGAAAGAGGGGCCGAGCATCCGCACGATGCTCGGCCCCTCCTCGGTTGGAATCGTCCAACGACCCGGTCGCGGTGCTCAGGCGGCTTCGCTGCGGAGAGGCGCCCCCTCCCCCGGCCCCTCCCCCGCAAGCGGGAGAGGGAGAACTGCTTGCAGCATTGGGTTTTAGCGCGCTTTCGGAATCGTACCGGGGGAACGGGGAGCCGATTGGTCGCTGCTCGGCCGTGAATCGGCTCGCTCTGACGGCTGACTCGGCCTCTGCCTCGTCCGCCGGAGTCATCCCGCCAACGCGTCGAGCACCTTGATCCCCAGCCCGATCAACGCACAACCCTCACCCCCGCCGGGATCTAGCTCCCCTCCCCCAGGCAGTTTTGGGGGAGGGGCTGGGGGAGGGGGCCCACCTCCGCCCTCCACACCATCACCCACCCGCCCGTTACGCCAGCCGCGGCAGCTCCGTGGGGAGCGCGGCCCACTCTTCCATCACCAGGACGACGCCGCGCACGTCGCGGTCGCGGCCCAGGAGCGGCGAGCAGGTGACGCGGCAGCGGATGTTGCGGCCCCGGCGGTTGCGCGCCTCCAGCACCAGCTCCTGCACGTCTTCGGCGCCTTCCAGGCAGGCGCGCACGGGAGCCTTGAGCTTGGCGACGGCCAGGCCGATGTCCTCGTCCAGCAGCGGCCTTCCCTCCACCTCTCCGGCGCGAACGCCCCACAGCTCCTCGGCGCGGTGGTTCCACACGCGCACCCGCAGCTGCCGGTCCAGCACCACCACCCCCGCGCGGAGCGATGCGAGGATGGAGGTCATGTAGGCGTTGACCTCGCCCAGGTCGTGGGTGCTCTGGCGAAGCTCGTCGTTGATGGTCGCCAGCTCCTCGTTGGTGCCCTGGAGCTCCTCGTTGGTGCTCTGGAGCTCGCCGTTCATCGTCTCCAGCTCCTCGTTCGTCGTGTGCAGCTCCTCGCCGGTGGTCTCCAGCTCGTCCACCGTGCGCTTCAGCTCCTCGTTGGTGGTCCGCAGCTCCTCGTACGTCTTCTCCAGCTCCTGCCTGGCGTCCTGGAGCTGCGCCTGGAGATGGTGGAGGGGGGTCACGTCGGTGAAGCCGACGCTCACGCCCAGGTACAGGTCGCCGTCGTGCAGGGGAAGCAGCTGCACGTCGTAGAAGCGCTTCCGGCCGTCTTCGGCCGTGTGCGGCACGCCTGCCACGCACAGCGCCCGCTGCCCGGCCGCCACCTCTTCCAGGCGCGGGCGCAGCTCCATGGGCGAGTACGACACGCGCAGCGAGTGCAGCGGCTTGCCCACGTCGCTCGCAGCGATGCCGAAGAGGGCGCAGGCCGCGTCGTTCGCCATCGCCAGCGCGCCGTTGCGGTCCACGACGATGCGCGCGGCGGGCTCCGCGCCGAACGCCGCGTCGCGCAGGCGCGGCTCGGGAACGCCGGTGCCCCGGCCGCGGCCCAGCAGCAGCGCCTGCTCGCGCGCGTCCGCGCGCGGGGGGCGGGTGAAGATGCGAGCCTTGAGGTGCGCGGGCGCGAGCAGGCTGGCGTGGTTGCGCATCATCTCGGCCTTGCCCAGGAAGATGACGCCGCCGTCGCGCAGGGCGAAGTGGAAGCGTGCCAGGATGCGCGCCTGCACCTCGGCGTTGAAGTACATGAGCGCGTTGCGGCACACCAGCAGGTCCAGCTGCGAGATGGGCGCATCCTGCACCAGGTCGTGCCGTCCGAAGATGACCATGCGGCGCAGGTCGGCGCGGAAGGCGAAGCGGTCGCCCCGGGGCTCGAAGTACCGCGCCCGCAGCTCCGCCGGCACCTCCTCCAGGTCCCGCACGCAGTACGTGGCCTGCCGGGCGGTGGCCAGCGCGTCCTCGTCCACGTCGGTGGCGTAGACCTTCACCTGCTCCTTGAAGCGCTCGATGCCCAGCATCTCCGCCAGCACCATCACCAGCGTGTACGCCTCCTGCCCCGTTGCGCACCCGGCGGACCAGACGCGGATGTGCTCCCCCGGACCTTTGCGCTCGACGATGGCGGGCAGGAACTCCGTGGCCAGCGCCTCCCACGCGTCGGGGTCGCGGAAGAAGGCGGTGACGTTGATGAGAATGGTGTTGAACAGCTGCTCGAACTCGTCCGGGTGGACCTCCAGGTAGTCCAGGTACGCGTCGTAGCCCGTGACGCCCACCTCGCCCATCCGGCGGTCCACCCGGCGCGCCAGCGACGAGCGCTTGTAGCCGGTGAAGTCGAATCCCCGCGTCCGCTTGAGATACTCCAGAAGGTGCTCGAGCGAGGGCTCGGTCTCGGTCATGTCGCTCGTGTTCCCGTTCGGGGGACGGCTATTGCGTTTGCGGAACTCCGGAGGCCGGCGCAGGCCGCCAAATGTGCCGGGGAGGCCGTGTGCCGGTATGCAGGGTGCGGGCCGCCAATATGCGCCCGGGCCGGCCGCGAAGTCAATGGGATCGAAAACGTATCTTGTTGTCACTTCGGCGGATGCGGCAGAGGTGGTACACCGGCGGTCGTGCGGGGTATGGGTGCGGCCGGGGCAGCACGCGGCTTGCCGCCGTTCCGGCGCAATGCGGCCGGGGCGGAGCACGCCGGCAGCGACTTGGGAACCGAGGGGATGAGGACATCTTGACCGGACACGACATCATCGTCATCGGCGCGTCGGCCGGGGGCGTCGAGGCCCTGATGCGGATCGCGGCCGAGCTGCCGGGGAACCTGGCGGCGTCGGTCTTCGTGGCGGTCCACCTTCCCAGCGGGGTGAAGAGCGCGCTGCCGGACATCCTGAACCGCGCCGGCCCCCTGCCCGCCGCCCACCCGGTGGACGGCGAGGAGATCGAGCCGGCGCGCATCTACGTGGCCCCGCCGGACCATCACCTGCTGGTGGAGCCCGGCCGCGTGCGCGTGGCCCGCGGCCCGCGCGAGAACGGCCTTCGCCCGGCGGCAGACCCGCTCTTCCGCAGCGCGGCGGCTGCGTACGGCGGGCGCGTGGTTGCCGTGGTGCTCACCGGCAACCTGGACGACGGCACGGCGGGGATGCGCACCGTGGTGGAGGCCGGCGGCGTGGGCGTGGCGCAGGACCCGGCCGAGGCGCTGTACCCCGGCATGCCCACCAGCGCCATCGCCGCGGGCGTCGTGCGGCACGTGACGCCAATCGCCGGGGTGGCGCCGCTGCTGCGGCACCTTGCCGGCCTGTCGGCGCACGGCGCGGGGCCGGTGCAGCCCCTGGCCGTGCAGGAGGCCGCGATCGCGGCGATGGACGCCGACGCGCTGGCGAGCGACGACCGGCCCGGCGAGCCCAGCCCATTCGCCTGCCCGGAGTGCGGCGGCGTGCTCTTCGGGCTGGACGAGGGCGGCAGCCCGCGCTTCCGCTGCCGCGTGGGCCACGCGTACGGGCCGGACTCGCTCCTCACGCACCAGGCCTATCAGGTGGAGGCGGCACTGTGGACGGCGTACCGCGCGCTCAAGGAGCGGGCGGCGCTCTGCCGCAGCATCGCACGCCGCAGCGCGGAGCGCGGCCAGGCACAGCTGGCGGAGACCTACCGCGAGCAGGCCCGCGACGCCGACGAGAAGTCGCTCTCCCTCCACCACGCCATCGCCGCCGGCCTCGGGCGCGCCCAGATCCCCGGTCCCACCGTGGACGACGCGGACGCCCTCGCCGACGATGGCGCCCAGCGTCTTCGCGGCATCGCCCGCGGCGGCGAGTAGCCATCCGCTGGGGCCCCCTCCCCCAGCCCCTCCCCCAAAACTGCCTGGGGGAGGGGAGACCAGAAGCGCGCGCCGAGACGTCTTCGCGCGTTGATCCCGCGACGTCATCGGACGCACAAGTCTAACGCCCGCTGCGAATTAGCCCCCTCTCCTGCTGCTAGGGACGG
>DASRQW010000438.1 GCA_035696245.1 Longimicrobiaceae bacterium
CTGTTTGCTCCGCTCGGCTTTGCTACCGGCATCCTGTTCACCGGGATCCTCGCGGGGATCGAGGGCCGTCGTGGGTTCGATCGCACGTCTCTTTCGCGCTTTGCGGGGTATGGTGCCGCGAGTGGCCTCCTTCTGTCCGGGATCTTCGTCGTTGGCGCGGCCCTTCGAGGGGGCGACTCGTGGGGAGAGTTCCTGGTGTTCGGCCCGCCCCTCACCATGGCGAGCGCAGTCTGCGCTGCTGGTTCGCTGGCCATAGCCAGACGGGCTGAACGGCGAGAGCTCGCCGGCGACAGTAAGCGTCCGACGGAGGCCGAACTTACCGGGGACGAAAAGAAGGAACTGCTCGGGCGCGGTGACTGACCCGTCGGCGTGGCTCCAGTCCGCCGCATCGCATTCGATAGCCCTCCGATGGACGTGACCATCGGGGGGCTTGGCGTTACGTCACGTTCGGTCCAATCCCGAAAATCCGGGATGACTCATGCGTTCGGACGCCGTGCATCTACCGATCGGGAATCCGCCGCCGGTGTGGCCGTTCCCCGATCCGCCCGGATGGCTCATCCCTCCGCGGCGGCCGTCGGCTCCGTTTAGGCTGCGTCCGTGCCGTGGGCGGCGTGGTGCGACTCGAGCGCGCGTTCGATGCGGCGGTCGGGGACGAGCCAGATGAGCGCGACGGCCACGTACGCCGCGCCCGAGATCCACGTGCTCACGAAGGCGCCGCCGATGCCGACGAGGTACAGGACGGGAGAGACCTTGCCCTTCAGGTCGCGCCCCAGCGCCCGCGCGAGCACGGAGCCGGGGCCCTCGCGCTTCAAGATGGTGGCTTGGAGGATGAAGTACGCGATGGCGGCCATCAGCAGGACCACGCCGTATGCGGAGGTGGGCACCGGCGCGAAGTGGTTCTCGCCCATCCAGCCCGTCACGAACGGCACCAGCGAGAGCCAGAACAGCAGGTGCAGGTTGGCCCACATGATGTTGCCATCCACGTGCCGCGTCACGTGCAGCATGTGGTGGTGGTTGCTCCAGTAGATGCCGATGTACACGAAGCTCAGCAGGTACGACAGGAACACCGGCAGCCCCGGCCGCAGCGAGGCCACGTCCGCCCCGTGCGGCGCCTTCATCTCCAGCACGGCGATGGTGATGATGATGGCCATCACGCCGTCGCTGAACGCTTCCATGCGTCCGGTGTTCATGGTGCTCTCGGCAGATGTGGGAAGTCGGTAGATGCGGGGCGAGCTCCGTTCGGCGGCACCATTCTCCGCCGGGAACCTTCCGCCGATGAGGATCATCTCCCGCGCCCCCCGCCGCAACCCCGCGGATGCGCGGCGTCGCTCGACCGACGCGGCGGATCCGCCGGATGATCCGCATCTACCGTCCGCACTTTCCCCGCGGCCGATGAGGCCTGCGGACGTTCATCCGATGTGACCTCCCGATGCTCGTCCGACAGCGGGGCTTGCGTGCTGGAGACGATCTGCGCATTTTGAGACCGATCGGTCGCATTCTTGAATCGAGGCGAGCATGGGCAAGGGCGAGCAGACGCGCGAGCACATCCTGGAGCGGGCGGCGGTGCTCTTCAACCGGCAGGGCTTCGCCGGCGCGTCGATGGCGGACGTGATGGAGGCCACCGGGCTGCGCAAGGGCGGCATCTACCGTCACTTCGAGAGCAAAGAGCGGCTGGCGCTGGAGGCGTTCGACCACGCGGTGGGCCTCGTCCGCGCCCGCTTCGTGGCCGCGTTGGACGGCAAGCGCAACGCGGTGGACCGGCTGCGCGCTATCGTCGGTGTCTTCCGCGAGTACGTGATCGATCCGCCCATCCCCGGCGGGTGCCCGGTGATGAACACCGCCATCGAGAACGACGACGGCAACCCCGAGTTGCGCGCCCGCGCCCTGGCCGTGATGGAGGAGTGGCGCGCCATGGTGTGCCGCACGGTGGAGAAGGGCGTGGAGCGCGGCGAGCTCCGCTCGACCACCGACGCCGAAGAGACGGCCTCGGTGGTGATCTCGCTGCTGGAGGGCGCAATCATGATGAGCAAGCTCTATCACGACCCCGTGCACCTTCAGCGCGCGGTGGAGCACCTGGACCGGCACCTGGAAGCGGCGGCCCGCGCCTGACGGCGGGCGGCCGCGTTTCGTACGTCCCCGGCAGGCGGGTCTCGCCGGACGGGGCGCATCTACCGAACACACACGAGGAGCGGACGATGGCGGACGCATACATCATCGACGCGGTGCGCACCCCGCGCGGCCGCGGCAAGGCGGGCAAGGGCGGGCTGTCGGGCATCCACCCGCAGGAGCTGCTGGCGCAGACGCTGGACTGCCTGGGCGAGCGCACGCAGGTGGAGCGCGGCGACGTGGAAGACGTGGTGATCGGCTGCGTGTCGCAGGTGAACGAGCAGGGCGGCAACGTGGCGCGCAACGCGGTGCTCGCCTCGGGCTTCCCCATCGGCGTGAGCGCGGTGAGCCTGAACCGCTTCTGCGGATCGGGCCTCCAGGCGGTGAACTTCGGGGCGATGGGGGTGATGGCGGGCATGCAGGACGTGGTGGTCGCCGGCGGCGTGGAGAGCATGTCGCGCGTGCCGATGGGCTCCGACGGCGCGGGGCAGGACGGCAGTAACCTGCGGCTGCGCGGCAAGCACTTCCAGGTGCCGCAGGGCATCAGCGCGGACCTGATCGCCACGCTGGAGGGGTTCAGCCGCGCGGACGTGGACGCGTTCGCGGCGGAGTCGCAGCGGCGCGCCGCCCGCGCCATCGCCGAGGGCCGGTTCGCGCGCGGCATCTTCCCCGTGCGCGACCCGGAGACGGGCACGGTGGCGCTGGACCGCGACGAGCACCCGCGGCCGGAGACGACGGCGGAGTCGCTGGCCGGGCTGGACCCCGCGTTCGTGAAGGCGGGCGCCACGCCGGTGGGCCCCGCGGGCGAGACGCTGGACGAGGTCGCGCTCATCAAGTACCCGCAGGCAGGCCGCATCCAGCACGTGCACACCGCCGGGAACAGCAGCGGCATCGTGGACGGCGCGGCGGCGGTGCTCCTCGCCTCGGGCGAGTACGCGAAGGCGCACGGGCTGCGCCCCCGCGCCCGCATCCGCGCGATGGCCACGCTGGGCACCGAGCCCGTGATCATGCTCACTGCGCCCGCGCCCACCTCTCGCAAGGCGCTGGCGAAGGCGGGGATGAGCGTGGGCGACATCGACCTGTGGGAGATCAACGAGGCGTTCGCCGCGGTGGTGCTCCAGACCACGCGCGAGCTGGGTGTGGACATCGACCGGGTGAACGTGAACGGCGGCGCCATCGCGCTGGGCCACCCGCTGGGCGCCACCGGCGCGATCCTGCTGGGCACCGTGCTGGACGAGCTGGAGCGCCGCGACCTGGCGACCGCGCTGGTCACACTCTGCATCGGCGGCGGGCAGGGCGTGGCGACGATCATCGAGCGGGTGTGACAGAGCCCCCTCCCCGGCTCGCTTAGGCTCGCCGACCCTCCCCCAAAACTGCCTGGGGGAGGGTTGGTTGGGGTTCGATGTGCGTCTTCCGATGAGGTGCTGGCGGAGGCCGATGGTTGGTGGCATGGCGGGGAGATGGATTTCGACGCAGGGAGTCTCGGCGGATCGGGCGACGATTGGAGGGGCGATGGATGAGCAGACGGCGGTGAAGATCGTGGGCGGGGCGCTGAGGGCGATCGGGTACGTGGCGCCGGGGACGGCGGCGAGGCTGGCGCTGCGCCTCTTCTCCAGCCCGCGCAGGCACGCGCGCCCGGAGCGCGAGCGCGAGGTGATGGTGACGGGCCGCCCGTTCACGGTGGGGCCGGGGCTGAGCGCGACGGAGTGGGGCGCGGGTCCGGCGGTGCTGCTCGTGCACGGGTGGGAGGGGCGCGGTACGCAGCTGGGCGCCTTCGTGCAGCCGCTGGTGGACGCCGGACGGCGCGTGATCGCCTTGGACGGGCCCGCGCACGGCGACTCGCCCGGCCGGGGCACGGACCTGCTGAAGTATGCGGATGCGCTGCGGGACATCGGCCGCGAGCTTGGGCCGCTGGACGGCGTGGTCGCCCACTCGTTCGGCGTGGCGGCCACGGTGCACGCGATGGCGGACGGGCTCGACGTCGCGAAGGTGGTGATGATCGCCGGGCCGTCGTCCGTGCACGACGTGCTGTCGCGCTACGAGGCGATGATGGGGCTCACGCCCGCCGTCGCGCGCCGCTTCCGCGAACTCGCGACGCGCCGGGTGGGCCGCAACGCGCACGAGCTGCACGTTGGCGAGGCCGCCCGGGGGCTGGGAAAGGTCCGCGCCCTGATCGTACACGATCCGGAAGATGCCGAGGTGCCGTACGCGGACGCGCTGGAGCTTTCCGCGGCGTGGCCCGGCGCGCGCCTGCTGACCGTTCACGGCGAGGGACACCGGCGGATCCTGCGCGCGCCGGAGGTGGTTCGCGCGGCGGTCGCGTTCCTGACGGGTGATGTAGGCGAGACGGGGCCGGCTCGGGCTCAGGCGGGGGAGGTCGGGGTCGCGCGCTGAATTGTTCGCGTGCGGATGACGGATGCCTTGGATGCGGATCAACCCTGGCGGGTGAGGCTACCGCGTGGGTTCTGGTGTTGCGTGGTGAGTGCTCCATAAATGCCGCGTGGATGGTTCGGCGGTGCTATGTTGTCGGATGGGTGACGGGCAGGGTGTGCATCTACTGAATCGACGGGGAGAGGCGGATGAGCGAGAGCGTGGCGGCGGCGGGGCTGTCGGCAGGAGCGGAGAAGGTGCGAAGGCGGATGCTGACGGCCGCCGGGCTGCGGGCGTATTTCCTCGCGAAGCTGCCGCTGGCGCTGTTCGCCGGGCTGAAGGTGCGCACGCTCACGGCGCAGCGCTGCGAGGTCACCGTACCGTACGGCTGGCGCAGCACCAACCCGTTCCGCTCCACCTACTTCGCCGCGCAGGCCATGGCGGCGGAGCTGTCCACGGGCGCGCTCACGCTGCTGGCGGTGGAGTCGGCCGGGGTGCCGGTGTCCATGCTGGTGGGCAGCATGACAGCGACCTTCGAGAAGAAGGCCACGGAGACGCTCACCTTCACCTGCGAGGACGGTGACCGCGTGTTCGCCGCGGTGCGCGAGACCGTCGCCACGGGCGAGGGCGTGACGGCGGAGCTCTCCACCGTGGGCACGCTGCCGGACGGGACGGTGGCAGCGCGCTTCACGTTCGTGTGGTCGCTCAAGAAGAAGACGCCCAGGCCGTAGCCCGCGCATCCGCCGTGAGCTTTCCGGAGTGGTGGGTGCCGTGCTGGCGCGGTATCCGCATCGCCGCATCTCCATCTCCCGACGACCGTTCTACTTCCGCTCCGAATCCCGCCGCATGCCCGAATCGCTCGAATCCCGCATCTGGCGCTGGCGAACCAACCTGTTCCCGGCGTACTGGGCCACCGGCGCGCGCGTGACGTACCTGGCCGCGGACACGCGCGAGGTGCGCGTGCGGCTTCCGCTCACGCTGCGGACGCGCAACTACGTGGGCACCATCTTCGGCGGCAGCATGTACGGGGCGATCGACCCCATCTACATGATCATGCTCATCCGCAACCTGGGGCCGGATTACGTGGTGTGGGACAAGGCCGCGTCCATCCGCTTCCGCAAGCCGGGGCGCACCACGCTCTTTGCGCGCTTCGTGATCGACGATGCGGAGCTGGACGCCATCCGCGACGAGCTGACCCGCACCCGCGCAATCGACCGCATCTACCACGTGGACCTCGCCGATGCCGAAGGCGTCGTCCACGCCTCGTTCGAGAAGATCCTCCATATCCGCCGCAGGAGAGCGGGAAAAGCTGGCCGCCCGCCCAAGGACAGCGAGAGAACCCAGGAAGAGCAGTAGCCCATCACATATTTTTGATGGAGCCCCTCGGCCTGACGTAGTCACGTGTGGATACCCGAAAGGCTTGCGCCTCCATATTGAAGAGCTACGGTGGAATGGCTCGGGAGGCGCGGTAGTATCCCGTGAAAAGATGTCGAACTCTCCCAAATTGTGGCGCAGACAGTTTGTGGTGCTTAAATTGGGTGTACGGGGTCGGTGGCCGCCGACCCGGCTGTGGCGTGCACCCAATCACCGGGGAGGCCTCATGCACAAGCTGAAGCTCGATCTGGACCAGCTTTCCGTCGAATCGTTCGATACCAATTCGCCCGCGGAGGCGCGGCGCGGCACGGTGAAGGCGCATTCGCACGTGTGCCTTTCGCCGTTCGAAACGTGTGCGGCGGCTAGCTGTAACAACACGTGCGCCACCTGCGATCCCAGTTGTGCCAGTTGCCTCAGCTGCTACAACACCTGCAACGGCACCTGCGGCGCGTCGTGCTACGGCACGTGTGCCACCTGCCAGACGAACTGCCAGCAGGAGTCCTGCGTGTACGTCTGCCCCTGACGGTTACACGCCCCGACCGTTCACGCGGCTCGAGATTCGTCCGCGTGGACGGGGGTAGGAACTGAATGATCCCACGACTGCTCGCTACTTTGAGCAGTTGTGGGGTCGAGGCATGCCGGTTTGCCGGGTGCAAGCTCTGGCTATCGCACAAACGCCGCATCCAGTCGCGAACTGGGGCGGCGTTTCGGTTACGGGCAAGATTGGATGATGAACTGCATTCTACCCGTGCTTCTCCTCGTGCTCTTCCTTGATCTGCCCGTAGTTGAGCAGGGCGACGAGCACCACGCCGCCGATGGCGTTGCCAAGGATGGCGGGGACGATGAAGGAGCCGGCCAACTGCCCCCAAGACGCTTCGCCCGCGGCGGCGCGGTAGAACGCCTCCACCGCGCCGGCGATGGAGTGGCGGAAGTGGAAGGCGGAGATGGGTGCCGTCAACATCCAAATCAGGAAGATGTGCGCGATGCTGTCGCGCGTGGAGGCCAGCAGCCAGGCGAGGAGCGCGATCAGCCAGCCCGCGAAGATGCCGCGGTAGAGCGTTAGGCCGAAGCCGTCGCTCGTCGCCTTCTCCGCCAGGTGCGAGAGCGAGGGCCGCAGCGATTCCTCCACCATCTGCGTGTGCGCCAGGACCCAGCCGAAGACGAGCGCGCCCAGCAGGTTGCCCACGAGCAAAATGCCCCACAGGCGCAGCATCCCCCGGAGAGTCTTCGCGTCGCGGTTGTGCAGCAGGGGGATCACCGGCTCCAGCGTGTTCTCGGTGAACAGCTCGCTGCGGCCGAGCACGACGAAGATGAACCCCAGCGGGTACGCGGCCGACGCGGCGGCGTGCTTCAGGTGCTCCGGCGCGAGGGAACTGGCGAACGCGGCGGCCAGGAAGCTGAAGCCCATCAGCATGCCCGCCGCGAACGAGGAGAAGAGGAGCGCGGAGAACGGCCGCTCCATCTCTTCCTCGGCGGGGGCGCGGATGTTCTCGTGGATCTCCACGGCCGAGAGGCGGGTGCCCGTCTCCGGCTCCAGGATCGACTTGGGGTGCGCCTTCTCGTCGCGCTCGCTCATACGAGGCGCCGCGGGCAAATGCCGCGCCCTGCGTTGCCCACCGGCCGCACGGGAACGCTTCCTGCCCTCCGCCGCGCATCTACGAGCGAGGCGTGGACGCGCGGAGGCTGACGATGATCCGATACGGGCCGGCGGGGTGGCAGTACAAGGACTGGGCGGGCGTGGTCTACCCGAACCCGCGGCCCAAGGGCTTCGACCCGCTGGTGTACATCGCCGAATACTTCGACACGGTGGAGGTCAACTCGACCTTCTACGGCCCGGCGAAGGAGAGCACCGGGCGGCTGTGGCTGGACCGCGTGCGGCACCGGCCGAACTTCCGCTTCACGGCCAAGCTGTGGCAGCGCTTCACGCACCAGCGCGGCACCGCGTGGACGGCGGCGGAGGTGGCCGAGGCGCGCGCCGCGTTCGATCCGATGCTGGAGGAGGGGCGGCTCGGCGCGCTGCTGCTCCAGTTCCCGTGGTCGTTCCGGCGCACGGACGAGAACCGCGAGTGGCTGGACGACGTGGCGAAGACCTTCGCGGACTTCCCGCTGGTGCTGGAGGTGCGGCACTCGTCGTGGAACACGCCGGACTTCTTCGGCGGGCTGGCGGACCGGGGGATCGGGTTCGTGAACATCGACCAGCCGCTCTTCCGCGACTCCCTCGAGCCCAGCGCGGTCTCCACGTCGCCCGTGGGCTACGTGCGGGTGCACGGGCGAAACTACCAGGACTGGTTCCGCGACAAGGCCCCGCCCGAGGCGCGCTACAACTACCTGTACCGCGCCGAGGAGCTGGAGCCGTGGGCGAAGCGCACCGCCGAGATCGCCGCCCAGCCGCAGACGGAAGACGTCTACGTCGTCACCAACAACCACTTCCGCGGCAAGGGCGTCACCAACGCGCTGATGCTCAAGTCCATGGTGGAGCGCGAAAAGGCCGCCAGTCCGCCCATCCTGTTCGACGAATACGGCGAGGTCCTGGCGCCGTATGCCGAGCCGGTGGAGCCGGGAAGCTCCACGTAGGTTCGGCGATTCCGCATCGCCCGGGTGATGCGGGCACCGGCATGGCGCGCGGGTGTATGACGCGCCCGATGCGAGACGGCGCGCGGGTTTTGCGCCGCTCCGGCATGGCGTTTTCGCGCGATGCGCGTTATCGTTGTTCCATCCTGACCACACCGTCGCAATCTCCGCATCTACCGAACGTACGGGAAGATGCGAAATCCGCCCGCGGGCTCGCGGGGAACGTGCATCGTCTCCGTCATTTCGCTGGAGATGCGGTGCAATCCTGAAGCGCAACCGATGAACGACATGCTCACCCCCGCCGAGTCCGGCGTCCTGAGCCACCTGCTGGTCGCGGGCGGCGCCGTGGACGACGACAAGCTCCCCGCAGCGGAGCTTGCCACGCTCACCGCGCGCGGATACGTGCGCCGCATGGCGGGCTTCGCGATCATCAGCGCGGAAGGGCGTGGCGCGCTGAAGAAGACGCCCGCGCCGTCGCTTCCCTCGCGCCCGGCCCCGCCGCTCTTCGCCGAGCGCGCCGCGGAGCCGGAGCCGCCCGCGCGGACGGTGGGCGTGCGCAGGCCCGCCGCCCCCGCGCCCGTGGAGGACGAGACGGGCGAGCCGAAGCTGAACCCGCTGCAGGAAGACCTGCTGCGCCGCCTGGTGCAGGAGAGCGGCGGGGTACCCGTGGACGACGTGGACGGCCGCGTGGTGCGCGCGCTGCACGGCCGCGGGCTGGTGGCGACGGCGCAGGGCAAGCTGGAAGTGACGGACGCCGGCCGCGACTTCTACGAGAAGAAGGTGCGCCGCCGCCGCCGCGCCCGGTCCGGCTGGCTGCGCACCGGCGAGCCCGTGGTGGCTCACGCTCCGGCGGCCGACGGCGCCGTGCCCGCCGCTCCGCTCCCCGGCGACCGCCGCGGCCGCGCGGACTCTCTCCGCCGCGCCGTGATCGCGCTGGAGCAGGCCATCGACGCGAACGCCGAGATCGGCGTGGGCGACGAGAACGCTCCCGCTCGCGACGTCTTCGCCGGCATGCTCGAGCTGGCCGACCGCATCGAGCGGGGCGATGACCCGCGCCGCATCTCCCGCGGCCCGCAAGCCTGAGGCGCATCGCAGGGACGACATCGAACGAGGCCGCGGGAACCGTCATGGTTTCCGCGGCCTCGCTGTTTTCGGGAGATGTGGCAGATGTGAAGGGGAAGATTCGATCGCATCTCCATCTCCCCAGAATCGGCTGGATACGAAATCCGGGAGAATCGGTGCGGCCGGCATCGCCCTGGCGGCTAAAGCCGCGGGCTACGACGGCACGAAGCCCACCGGCGTGGGCTGCTGCCGATGGTCCGAACCGCCTCGGTGAGACTCCGCGAAGGCGAGTTGATCTTCCCGGGTTCCGTACGAATCCGACCCTGCGCATCTCGCGAATTGATGCTGCGTCCTCACACCCATCACGCGACGGTGATCATCTACAGGCAACCCCCACATCTCTCGCCCCGTCCGCCACCCGCTTCGCAGCTCCAGAACCCACGCAATCAAGGACACAGTGGGCGATGGTACGCTCTTTGACCCAGCGGAGGGGTTCGGCGGAGACGGGAAGATACCGGAGAACGGGAAGTCGGTATGGAGCGGACGGATCGGGCGGACCAGAAGTGGCCGGACATGCTGTGGGTCGTGCGGCACGGGCAGAGCGCGGGCAACGTGGCGAGCGATGCGGCGTTCGCGGCGCGCCTGCCCACCATCGACCTCGCGATGCGCGACGTGGACGTGCCGCTCAGCCCGCTGGGCGAGGAGCAGGCGGCGGCGCTGGGCCGCTGGTTCGCCGGCATGCCGGAGGAGGAGCGGCCCACCGTGGTGCTCGCGTCGCCGTACCTGCGTGCGCGCCGCACGGCCGAGCTGATCCGCGAGGCGGGCGGCCTGTCGCGCGAGGCCGAGGACTCCATCGTGGACGAGCGGCTGCGCGAGAAGGAGTTCGGCGTGCTGGACCGCCTCACGCGCTACGGCATCGAGGAGCGCTTTCCCGACCAGGCGGAGTTCCGCCGGCTGCTGGGCAAGTTCTACCACCGCCCGCCCGGCGGCGAGAGCTGGTGCGACGTGATCCTGCGGCTGCGGAGCGCGCTGGACACCATCACGCTGCACCACTGCGGCGAGCGCGTGCTCATCGTCTGCCACCAGGTGATCGTGCTGTGCATGCGCTACCTGATGGAGTGCATGACGGAGGACCAGATCCTCGCCATCGACCGCGCGGAGGAGGTGGCGAACTGCTCGGTCACGTCGTATCGCTTCGACCCGTCGGTGGGCAAGCACGGGAAGATGGAGCTGGAGCTGTTCAACTTCGTCGCGCCGCTGGAGCGCGCCGGCGCCGAGGTCACGTCGCGGCCGGACGCCAAGGTGGCGGTCAAGTGAGCGACGCGCGTGGGAAGAAGTCCGCGCCGCGCCCGAAGCCCGTCACCGCCGCGTCGCTGCGCCGCATGTCGCTGCCGCGTCCGGACGAGGGCGGCGACAAGGAGTCGCGGGGTCGGGTGATGGTGGTGGGCGGCGCCGTTTCCGTGCCCGGCGCGATCGTGCTGGCGGGCATCGCGGCGCTGCGGGTGGGCGCGGGCAAGCTGCAGCTCGCCACGTCCCGGAGCGTCGCGCCGCTGGTGGGCGTGACGGTGCCCGAGTGCCTGGCGCTGGGCCTGCCGGAGACGAAGGCGGGCGGGATCGCCCCCCGCGCCGCCGCCGCGATCCTGGAGCGCGCCGCCCGCGCTGAGGCGCTGCTGATCGGGCCGGGGATGATGGACCCGGATGCGGTGCGGAAGCTCGTCTCCGCTGTGCTCGCGGAGGTGGACCGGCCCGCGCTGGTGCTGGATGCGGGGGCCCTCGCCGGCCTGGCGAACGAGCGCGGCGCGCTGAAGCGCCTGCGCGGCCGCGTGGTCGTGACGCCGCACGCCGGCGAGATGGCTGGGATGCTGGGCATCGGCAAGGACGAGGTCGATGCGGATCCGGCCGGGACTGCTTGCCGCGCTGCCGCGGATCTGGGCATCGTGGTCGCGCTGAAGGGATCCGAGACGCACGTCGCCACGCCGGACGGCGCGCTCTATCGCTACGCAGGCGGCTCGGTCGGCCTCGCGACGTCCGGATCGGGCGACACGCTGGCAGGGCTCGTCGCGGGGCTCGCGGCGCGCGGGGCGGAACCGGCGGTGGCGGCGTGCTGGGGCGTGTTCCTGCACGGCGAGGCGGGCAACGTGCTCGGCCGCACGCGCCCGCTCGGCTTCCTCGCCCGCGAGCTGCTGGACGAGGTGCCTGCGATCATGGCGGGGCTGGCGAAGTGAGACGAAGCTCGGGCGCCTGGTAGGGCTTCGCGCCATCCTCCGGCATTGCTGTTGGTTGCTGCTGTCCAATCGTAGTGCCGGGGCACACGGGCGATCGGGTGCGACGAAACGCGGGGTGGAGTTCCGGCTGGTGGCCGGGTGCCGGGCCTCGTCCACAGACGAGTGCGGATGAGCTACTGATCACCTCCGGGTGGGATGGGTCGCGAGCGCCTTTGTAGGCCCCACGCTGGCGGATTACAGACACAGTTTTCTGCGATCACTATTGTCGGTTGACGCCGAAGTATGGTACAATAGATGCGACAGGACGTCGCGGCCCATCCATCCCGCTCCAAGGAGGCGATCCATGAAGAAGCTCAAGCTCGACCTCGACCAGGTGAAGGTGGACTCGTTCGGCATGACGGGGACGGGCGGCCAGAAGGGGACCGTGCACGCCCACACCTACACCTTCCCCAGCGGCGAGGAGTGCAACACGGGTCGCCAGGATTCCTGCTACTCGTGCCCCGCCCCGCCGTGGTGCGCCCCTGAGCCGATCTCCACGTACTGCTGAGACGCGGCGCCATCGGGGCAGATGAAACAAGGGGGGCACTCCGGATGGAGTGCCCCCTGAACGTTGCCATATCCTACACAGATCCGGCGCCCGGGTGAAAGCAGCCCGCCGCGGAAAATCCCGGCGGGCTGCGATCTGGTTTTTGCTGTGGGATGTCGCTGCAAGATTCCTCGCGGCCCGGTGTGCGGTTGCGCGCGCACATCCGGCGATCTCGCCACTTTCCATGCATCCCGCTCGCCGCTGCCTGCGAAGCCGATTCTGCCGCGGCTTCAGCGGCCGGGCGATCCGGCGGCGAAACGGCTGCGGGTCAGCTCGCCAGGATGTACGAGCAGCCGGCTTCCTGCGCCGTGAGGGCGGCGAAGACACCGGAGGGCTGGAGGATCACGCCCGGGAGCAGATGCTGCTGGGCGCGCTCCTGCGCCGCGTCGTGCGAGAGCTTGTCGGCGGTGGCGAAGTTCCGGACGGCCTGCTGGAGCGCGATGTTGCACGCCAGGATCGTCCCGCCGTTCGCCATGAACGTGGGCGTGTTGTAGTCCGCGAACTGCGGCGGCGTGCCCGGCGGCGTGGTCATGAACGGGTTCTTGGTGGCCCAGCGCCCCGTGGCGGGGTCCTTCATCTTCACCCGCTTGCCGACCTGGAAGCGGCTCCAGTACTCGTCGTTCATCACCAGCGGCATGGCCGTGTGCCGCACCACCAGCACCGCGCCGATGTCGCTCTTCGCGGCGCCGTATATCTCCTTGAGCTGGTCCATCCACAGCAGCGCACGGAACACCGACTCGCCCTCGGAGAACGAAGGCGAGTCGAAGACCGCCTTGTGCTTCTTCCCCGCCAGCCGGTCTACCCAGCTCAGGTCCCACGCATTCGTCGCGGTCGTGGGGCGCTGCGCAGCCGCGGCCCCTGCGAGGCGCGTCTCGCCGCTGGCGGCCAGCAGGGCACCGGCTCCGGCGATGGTCAGGAAGCTGCGGCGAGTGGTCATGGCGAGGCCTGGGAACGCGGTGGGGCAGGGACCGGCGAGGCGGATTCCGGAGCACGGGCGAGGCATCCGCGCCCCGCATCGTCAGAGTATCGGAATCCGGCCCCGCGGACAAGCTTCGCCGGACGGGAGATGCCAGGCCTCGCATCTCCCCGATGCGCATCTCACGTCCTGCTGGTCTTCTACCGCCGCGTCACCGGCCGCAGGTGAAAGGAGGGTCGTCGAACGGCGTAACGCCGCACCTGTGTGTGCGACCGTGCTTCCGCAGCGAGGCCGCATCGGGAGCGCGGTGTTGCGCCTTCCGTGCCGGCCGGCGTGCGGGTCGGCGCATGCCCGCGGGCGGCGATGCGGCGTCTCGTCCGGCCACCTCCGCGCGGCTGGCGGCGTGGACTTTCGCGCGGGAACGTCCTATCCTGTCGGCACGCGGTGGCTGCCCGGCGCCGCGCCGTTCCTCCTCACCCGGAAAGAATGCCTTGAGGCCCGAGGTCCACATCACCCTTCCGCCCTACGCAGGGGCGACCGGCGCCGAGCGCCTGGCGCTACGCGTGATGCAGCTGGGTGCCATCGCCGTGGTGCTGGCGGCGGTGCCGTTCAAGCTCTTCGAGCTGGACCGCTACTTCATACCCAAGGAGCTGGTCCTGCACGCCACGGCGCTCATCGCCGGCGTGCTGCTGCTGGTCGGCGCCCGCCGCATGGCGCTCACGGCGGTGGATGCGTGCCTGGCGGGCTTCCTGGTCCTCAGCGCCGTGTCGGCCGCGCTGGCGACCAACCCGTGGATGGCGGGCCGCGCGCTGGGCATCACCCTCTCCAGCGTCGTCCTGTTCTGGTGCGCGCGGCGGGTGGCACGCGTGGGGCTGTACGGGCCGCTGCTGAACGCGCTGGCGTTCGCGGTGGCGCTGGGCGCCTTCACCTGCCTGCTGCAGACGTACGGCGTGCAGACGGACTTCTTCAGCCTGAACCGCGCGCCCGGCGGCACGTTCGGCAACCGCAACTTCGTGGCGCACCTGTGCGCGTTCGGGCTGCCGGTGCTGGTGCTTTGCGCGCTGCGGGCCAAGGGCGCGGGCGGCACGCTGCTGAGCGCGGTGGGCCTGGCGCTGGTGGCGGCGGCGCTGGTGCTGTCGCGCTCGCGGGCCGCCTGGCTGGCGATCGCGGCCTGCGCCATCGCGCTCACGCCGTTCGTCTTCCTGGCGCGCGGGCTGTTCCGCGACCTGCGCATGGCGGGCCGCATCTTCCTGCTGCTGCTGTTCGTGGCCGGCGGCGTGGCGGGCGCGCTGCTGCTGCCCAACAGCCTGCACTGGAAGAGCGACAACCCATACGCCGAGTCCGCCAAGGGCCTGGTGAACTACAAGGAGGGCAGCGGCGCGGGCCGCCTGGTGCAGTACCGCAACAGCGCCAACATGGCGCTGCACCACCCGCTGCTGGGCGTGGGCCCCGGCAACTGGAGCGTGGTGTACCCGCGCTTCGCCAAGGCGAGCGACCCGTCCATGTCCGACGAGGCGGGCGTCACCAGCAACCCGTGGCCCAGCAGCGACTGGTTCGCATACCTGAGCGAGCGCGGCCCCGCGGCGCTGCTGCTCATCGCCGGGGCCATGCTGTTCATGGCGGGCGGCGCCTGGCGCTGGCTGCGGAACGCGGAGGGGCCCGAGGAGGAGATGGCCGCGCTGGCGCTCGCCGCCACGCTGGTGGCCGCCGTCGTCGTGGGCGTCTTCGACGCCGTGCTGCTGCTGCCCGCGCCCGCCTTCCTGGTCTGGACCACTCTGGGCGCCCTGTCGGCCCCCGCGCGTGCCGAGGCCAAGCCGGTGCCGGTGTTCGTGCGCGTGCTGGGCGTGCTGCTGGTGCTGGCGATGGGCGGCGCCCTCGTCCTGCGCAGCGCCCTGCAGACGGTGTCGATGCAGATCGTGGATGCCACGGGCCGCACGGCCGAGATCGAGCGCGCGTCGGCGATGGACCCGGGCAGCTACCGCATCCACATGATCCTGGCGCAGAAGTACTCCGGCCGCGGCCAGTGCAAGCGCCTGATCCCCCACGCCGATGCCGCCCGCGCCCTCTTCCCCGAAGCCGGCGCGCCCAAGCACTATCGCGCCCAGTGCGGCAGCGGCCGCGCCACCAAACGCCGCCGCCGCCGCTCCTGACCGCGTTCCTTTCGCCGCAGTGCATCTCCTTCACCGGCCGGGAGATGCACCGCCGGTGGATCGCTGAACGCATCCGAACCGGTCCGATGCCGCGGCAGCAGCCCACGAAGGTGGGCTTGGTGCCTTCGTAGCCGCGGCTTCGGCCGCCAGGCGTGCCCCGGCGACGTATCTCCGGATTCGCGCCGCCGCCCGGAAATCGGCATCCGACGTCCGAGAACAGGCGATCGAGCAATGCCTGTCATCTGACGTCCGAGGCCGCAGGCCTGGGATCCGACGCCGAGCATCCGAGGCCCGAAGCTTCGAATCCGAAACGCGGAAGCGGCGGAGACCGTACCGCATCTCCGCCGCTCCACATCTACCGATCTTCCCGCCGGACGTCAGCCTCTTCGGCCGGCGCCGCGGATGAGGCGGAGGATGAACAGCAGCACCACGGCGCCTATGAACGCCACGAAGATGGTGCCTGCCAGCCCGCCCATGGGCGAGTTGACGCCGAGCTGGCGGAAGAGCCACCCGCCCACGAACGCGCCCACGATGCCGATGACGATGTCGCCGATGATGCCGTAGCCCGTGCCGCCCATCACCAGCGACGCCAGCACGCCGGCGATGAGCCCTACGATGATCCAGGTGAGGATGTCCATGGGTTTGCGCCTTGCGCCAAGGTAGGATGTGACCCGCGCAGCGCCAAGCGAGCAAAGCACATGCCCCGGCCGCGGACGGCCCCGTCTTCCGTCCACCCGGACGGCCCTTCTCCCGACCAATCCCGTGCCGATACAGATGCAGAACCCCAACCCGCTCGCCAAGAACACGTTCCTGGTCAAGGAGCACATCGGCCTGCTCAAGGCCGCGAACGACTACGACGTGTACGACCCGGAGACGGGCGCCATCGTGCTGCACTGCCGCGAAGAGGCGCTGGGGCCGCTCACGCGCCTGCTGCGCTTCAGCAGCTACAAGCGCATGACCCCGTTCGACGTGCGCATCCGCACGCCGGACGGGCGGCTCATCGTGCAAGTGCGGCGCGGGGTCTCGTTCCTGCGCTCGCGCGTGGAGGTGGTGGACGGCACCGGCGTGATCGGCCGCTTCCGCCAGAAGGTGTTCTCGCTGGGCGGCGCGTTCGACGTGCTGGACGCGGCGGAGAACGTGATCTGCACCCTGAAGGGCAAGTGGACGGGCTGGGACTTCCGCTTCATCGTGGGCGAGCGGGAGCTGGCGCACGTGAGCAAGAAGTGGGCGGGCATCGGCCAGGAGCTGTTCACCAGCGCCGACAACTACGTGCTCAGCATCTCCGAAGCCGTGGGTGCCGACGACCCCGCGCGCAAGCTGATCCTGGCGGCGGTGATGTGCATCGACATGGTGCTCAAGGAGTAACGCGCCGAGCCGGACGCCATCCGGCGGGGCGAATCCAGGCGGCGCCTGGCGCGGATGGCACGCCTGATGCACTTCCGGCACGTGCGGCGGGGCCGGCGGGTGGGGAACGCCTCGGATCCGCGATCCGGGAAAACGCATCAGGAGACTCGAACATGCTCTGGACTCTCGCGGTAATCCTCTTCGTCCTGTGGATCCTCGGGTTCGCCGTCTTCCATGTGGCTGGCGGCCTGATCCACCTGCTTCTCGTGATTGCCGTGATCGTGATCATCTTCCGGCTCATCACGGGTCGCCGCCCGGTCGTCTAGCCCGCGCGGCGAGCTGTACCCGAAGAGGGCGGCCACGCGGCCGCCCTCTTCGTTTTCCCAGCCTTCCAGTTCTGGTGCGAGATGCGGGAGATGCGGGAGATGCGGGAGATGCGGGAGATGCGGGAGATGCGGGAGATGCGGGAGATGCGGGAGATGCGGGAGATGCGGGGCGGGCCGGCCGTGCGACGGCTGGCGGAGGGCGCTGCGGGGCTGCTCGTCCTCGTCGCGCTGATGTACGCCGGGAACCTCGTCGCGGCGACGCTACGGCTGCCGGTGCCGGGCAGCGTGATCGGGATGGTGCTGCTCGCAGGCGGGCTGCGCGCGGGCGTGGTGCCGCTGCGCCTGGTGCGCGCGCCGGCCGAGCTGCTGGTGCGGCACATGGGGCTGCTCTTCGTGCCCTCCGGCGTGGGGCTGATGCTGCACTTCGGGCTGCTGCGGGCGGAGTGGCTGCCCATCACCGCCGCAAGCCTGGCGAGCGCCGCCGCCGTGCTGCTCACCGTCGGCCTGCTCCAGCAACGCCTGGAGCGGCATGGCTGACCGCGTGCTCCCCGCGCTTCTCGCCATCGCCGCGACGCTCGCCGTGTACGCCGCGGCGCAGCGGCTCTACGTCCGCGCGCGCAGCCCGCTGCTGAACCCGGTGCTCGTCTCCGCCGCCGTGCTCATCGCGCTGCTGCGGTGGACGGGAACGAGCGTCGACGCGTACGACGTGGGCGGGCGGTGGATCACGTATTGGCTCGGCCCCGCCGTCGTCGCCCTCGGCGTCCCGCTCTACCTGCAGATGGACGAGGTCGCGCGCCGGGGCCGCGCGGTGCTCGTCTCCATCGCCGCGGGCAGCCTCGTCGGGATCGTCTCCGCCGTGGGCGTTGCGGCGGCGCTGGGCGCGTCGCGTCGCGTGGTGCTCTCGCTCGCGCCGCGGTCCGTAACCACGCCGATCGCGATGGGGATCTCCGAGAAGCTGGGCGGGCTGCCGTCCCTCTCCGCCGCGCTGGTGATCGCGACGGGCGTGGTGGGTGCGGTGGCGGGGCCGGCGCTGGTTCGTGCGGCGGGCATCCGCAGCCGCACCGCGTTCGGGCTGGCGATGGGCGCGGCCGCTCACGGCGTCGGCACCGCCCGCGCCGTCGAGGAGGGCGAGGTGGAAGGCGCCACCAGCGGCCTCGCCATCGGGCTGATGGGCCTCGCCACCGCCATCCTCGCCCCCGTCGTAGTCGCCCTCCTCGAACGCATCTGCACCCGCTGCTGACGCGTGCCCGGCGTCGGCACCCTGGCATCTCCCGACACCAGGCGCCGCAACTAACCCCACATCGTGATTGCACTTGTCGGAGTGCGATTCATCGCATCCGATCACTCTCCGAACGCGCCGCGGTTCATCGCCTGAGACGATCTTCGGCCGTGCTTCCAGGGCGATCCACATCATCCGATGCGAACACCCGGCGGGTGGACCGGCATCGTCCCACGCTATCCATCTCCCGAACATCTGTAATCAAAAGTTTCTTGCCCAGGTGACGACATTGCTTTAGCTTGAGGCCGCATCTCCGCCCTCTCGCGTCCCGCGAACCTCCGCACCACGGGCGTCCCATGTCCGACATCTCCCTCACCGCATCCGCCGCGCTGGAAGCGACCGCCGAGCCGGCCGTCCAGGCCGCCGCCGTGCCGGGCGCGTGCCTGAACTGCGCGACGCCGCTCTCCGGCGGGTTCTGCTCCGGCTGCGGCCAGAGCGCGCGGCAGGAAAGGCTCACCGTCGCGCACGTCGCGAGCGACCTCGTCTCGCAGGTGCTGTCGCTGGACGGCGCGCTGCTGCGCACGGCGGTGGAGATGACCACGCGCCCCGGCGGGCTGATCGCGGACTACGTGACGGGCAAGCGGCGCCGCTATGTGAGCCCCCTGGCGTACCTCTTCTTCGGCACGGCGGCGTGGCTGCTGCTGTCCAACCTGTACGAGGCGCAGATGGTGGCGTGGATGCGCGACACCATGGCGCAGTCCGAGTCCGGCTTCTCGCTCATCTTCTCGCCGCGCCAGGCGGAGTTCTACCGCACCACGCTCTTCACCCTGTCGCGCCAGTTCACGTACACGAGCATACTGATGGGCGTGCCGTTCGCGCTCACCATCCGGCTGCTCTTCCGCAACAGCGGCATCAACCTGGCCGAGAGCTTCGTCTTCACGCTGTACGCCTTTGGGCACGCGGCGCTGCTGTACGCCGTCGCATCCACCGTGCTGATCGTGGGCCTGCACGCCTCGGTGGACGTGGCGATGAAGGCCAGCTACGCCATCTACCTCGCCGTCTGCATCCACGCCGCGATCGGGCTGTTCGGGTCGCCCGTGAAGTCGGCGCTCAAGTCCGCCGCCGCGCTCGTCGCGGGCTACCTGGGCTTCAGCGTCGTGTTCGCGCTGGCGCTCCTGGGCTACGTCGCCCTCTTCGTCGCGCCCTGACGCACGGTCATCGCACGCAGCGAACGCCCGGCAGCCATGTACCAGGCTGCCGGGCGTTCTCGTTTTCATCCGTCAAACGGGAATCTGCCGCGTCTCTTCCGAGCATCTCTCGGGTGAGATCGAGATAGCTCCCGGATGTACTCGCACCGGGCACTGCGCGCGGGCTGGAACCACGCTTGCACCTGCGGGCGCGCTCACACGCGGGGGGCACACGCGCGGAGGGCGGGGAGATGGCGAGCTGGTGGAAGGAAGGCTTCGGGCTGCTGAAGGACAGCGTGACGGACTTCCTGGACGACGATTGCCCGCAGCAGGCGGCGGCCATCTCGTACTACACGGTGTTCTCGCTGCCGCCGCTGCTTATCCTCATCCTGGCGGTCGTGGGCGCGGTGATGGACCCGCAGGACGTGCAAGGCGCGCTGGAGCGGCAGATCTCGTCGCTCATCGGCAGCGGGGGGGCGGAGGAGGTGCGCACCATCATCGCCCATGCGGACCGGCCGGGGAGCGGACGTTCCATCGCTTCGGTCTTCGGCGTGCTGGCGCTGGTCTTCGGGGCCACGGGCGCGTTCGGGCAGCTACAGGCGGCGCTGAACCGCGCATGGGAGGTGAAGCCGGACCCCAAGCAGGGTGGCCTCAAGAACTTCGTGGTGAAGCGGCTCTTCTCGTTCGGGCTGATCCTGGGAATCGCCTTCCTGCTCCTCGTCTCGCTCGCGCTGAGCGCCGCGCTCACCGCGCTGGGCAACGCCCTGGGCGGCATGGTGCCCGGCGGCCTGTCCGCCACGCTGCTGGAAGCGCTGAACATGGCGATCTCGTTCGTGGTGATCTCCAGCCTGTTCGCCGCGATGTTCAAGATCCTGCCGGACGCGAAGATCGCCCTGCGCGACGTGTGGGTGGGCGCCATCGCCACGACGGTGCTGTTCCTGGCGGGCAAGCTGGTGCTGGGCCTGTACCTGGGCAACAGCGACCCGGGCAGCGCGTTCGGCTCCGCGGGCTCGCTGGCGCTGATCCTGGTGTGGATCTACTACTCGTCGATGATCCTGCTCTTCGGCGCGGAGTTCACGCAGAGCTGGGCCACTCGCCGCGGCCGCGGCATCGAGCCCGAGCAAGGCGCCGTGCGCGTGAAGGAAGAGGAGAAGGAGATCCGCGGCCCGGAGGCGCAGGCGTCGGGGTGAACTGGGCCGTTGACATCGTTCCACCGGCCGCGCATTGTTCCTTGTTAGAGGAACAATGCTATTCGGAAGGAACGAACCGCTACAATGAAAGCGTTTCCCGCAGCCACGCCACTCCTGCAGAAGGCCCTCGATCTCCTCGCCCGGAACCTGGGGCCCGGGATCGGCGTGGGCGCGCGCACGCCGGACAGGAAGCCGGGACTGCCGGTGCACGTTCGCACCGGGAGCGGGCGGAAGGAGGTGGCGGTGCGGCTGGTGGAGCCAAACTCGGCCGAGAGCTTCGCCACTGGCGCCAACGTGGTCCGTGTGCTCGCGAGGGCGTCGCAGGCGGTGCGGCAGGGGATGCGCGAGCGGGGGGAGAGTTTCGTAGACCTGTCCGGCGCCGTGCACTTGAACCTCCCGGGGCTGCTCATCGACCGGAGCGACCTGGAGCCGGCTACGCGCGGGACGGCCGATGCGCAGCCGTTCGCGGATCCGTTCGCCGACCGTGCGTCGATGGTGCCGCGGCTGCTGCTGGCATCGCCGGAGCGCGTGTGGGGCGTGCGCGAGCTGGCATCTGCCGTGGGGACGGGGCTGGGCTCCACCTCGCGCGTAGTCCGAAGCCTCGCGGCGCGCGGGCTCGTGCGGGCGGAGCGCGAAGGCCGGTCCTCGCGCATCCGCGTGGACGACCCGGTACGGCTGTTCGAGCGATGGGCGGCGATCTACGACTGGACGCGCAACCGGTCCCAGGCGTTCCACGCGCCCATCGGCAGCGTGGACCGCTTCGTCCGCCGACTGCCCGACGTGTTCGGCGAAACCGGGTGGGCGCTGACGATGCACGCCGGCGCTTCGCGCATCGCCCCCCACGCGGTGCAGGACGATGACGGGCGCGTTCACGTCTACGTCGATGCGGCGAACGGACGTGCGATGGCCGAGCTGGGCCGCGCAGCGGGATGGACACCGGCCTCGGACGGGCGCGTGGTGCTGATGAAGCCGTACTACAAGACGTCCGCGTGGTTCGGGGTGCAGGAGGCGGATGGAATGCCGATCGTCAGCACGCTGCAGCTGGCGCTGGACCTGTGGCAGTACCCGGTGCGCGGCCGCGAGCAGGCGGAGCATCTGCTGCAAGCCGTGCTGGGGTGGGCCGATGGATGACGGGCGGGAGGAGCGGGCCTTCGCGCGGGTGATCTGGGAGCTTCGCGCGTACCTGCCGGAGGTGGTGGTGATCGGCGGATGGGTGCCGTACCTCTACCGGCAGTACGGCGGGTTCCGGCGATGGGCTGCGTCCGTCTCGTTCACCGCGGACGTGGACATCCTGATCGAGCGCCCGGTTCCGGCGGATGGACGCCGGCCGATCGCCGAGATCCTTTCCGGCGCCGGCTTCGAGCCGCATGACGCGAGTGCCGCCGTGTGGATCGGCGACGTCGCGCGGGGCGAAAAGGTCGAGTTCCTGGTGCCGCACATGGGCACGGCGCGCGGCCTGGGGCGTCCGGTTGCAGTGGGCGACCAGCGGCACCTGGGCGCCATCCCGCTCCAGCACCTGCGCGTGATGCGGCGGCACACGACCACGCTCGCCGTTCCCGCGGGGCTCGCCAGCGGCCGCCTCGCAGAGGTGCAGGTGACGGTGCCACGCCTCGGCGCGTACGTGGTGAACAAGGCCAGCACCTTCACCCACCGCGGCTCCGGCGCGGCCGAGGGCAACGCCAAGCGCGCGAAGGACCTCCTCTACCTCCGCGACCTCATGGCCGCCGGGGAGGAGGTCGCAACCCGGATCGAAGCCGACCTGGCGGAGATCTCCGCATCCCATCGCGAGACGCGGAGCGACGTGGGCTATGCCGCGAGCCAACTGGAGCTTGCCCTGCGCGGTGCCGCGTCCCGCACGGTGGACGAGGCGGCGGAAGCCCTCGCGGAACGTGAGCGCACGCTCGGCACCGCGGCGGCACGGGCGGACCTGCAAGGCCACCTCACCGACCTTGCCGAGATGCTGCGGGCCAACAGCCGCTGACGTGAGCATGGGGGCGAAGAGTGATCGAATCCCCATCATCTCGTTCCTGTTAACGAAACTGTTCCTTATTGAAGGAACAATGTGTAGATCATGGAACGGTGAATGACGTTCTGAAGAGGACGCGCTGCAATTGCGCGGGCTCAGTAATGCGAGCAGCCGCGCATGGCGAGGTTGAGGATGATGGTGAGGACGACGGAGGCGATGATGCTGAAGAGGCAGCCGGAGCTGCGGACCTGAAACGCCATGGCGGTTCTCCGAGGGTGCGGATGCGCGGATGCGAGCCGCACCGAAGGGCATCCGCCGTGCCGCACCGGGGCGCAGGGAGAGAAGGCCGACCGGGCGACGCCGTGCTCAGTCCACGTACGTCTCGAAGAAGCCGGGGAGACGGCCCACGACGTGGCCGCGCTCGCGGACGGTGGCGATGCCGCGGATCTGGACGAAGTAGCGGCGGGCGCGGCGGGGCGGGCCGTTGTCGGTGACGTGCACGGCGGCGACGTCGACGGTGACGGCGAAGCCCTGGCGCGCATCCTCGAACCGCATCTGCCGGGGGACTTGGACGGTGCGGCCGGCGATGGTGGCGGGCTGCATGGCGGTGTAGCGCAACGCGCCGGGACGGTAGACGCCGCGCACCCCCCGCCCATCCACCACGTACGCGAACATCCCCTCGGTCGCGGTGGAGTCGCCGCGGACCACGCCGTACAGCAGCGAGACGGCCGAATCCGACGCGGAACCCCATTCCCACGACACGTTGCCCCACACGCCCCAGTTGTGGTCGTGGTAGGCCTGCGCGCCGCGCACGGTCTCGCAGCGCGGCAGGCAGACGCTGCCGCTTGCGGTGGCGTAGAGCGCGGGCGTGACGTAGCCGGAGACGAGCGTGCTCCCGCCCAGATCGGTCGCGGGGAAGTAGCGGTGCGGCGCGGGGACGAGGCGCAGGTCGATACGCGCATCTCCTGCATCGGCGACGACGTGGTAGGTGCCGCCGGACATCCGCACGAACGCGCGGTCGCCGAAGCGCAGGTCGGGCGACGCGGTGTCGAAGCGCACGTCGCGGTCCGGCAGGTCGCGGTGCAGCGAGCGGTGCGTCCCGTCGGGCTCGCGGACGGTGAGGAGGATGCGGCCACCCCAGCGCCCCGGCTCGTTCACGCGGCCGGCGACCATGAGCGTGGCATACACCCAGCGGTCGGGCGCGAGCACGACGTTGAAGTAGTGCCACTCGGCCCAGGTGGAGTCGTGCGCCGCGGCGCCGCGCGGGAGGTGGAAGCGGTCGATCTCGCGGAACAGCTCGTCCTGCCCGGGCGCGGCCCAGCGGCGGTCCGCGTCGCTGTCCATCCACCGTCCGGAGAGCAGCTGCGGGACGGCGCCGGCGTCGCGGGCGCGCGAGGGGATCTCGCCCGTGGCCATGGCTTTCAGCGTGCGGCCGCGTGCGACGACCTCAACTTCCTTGGCGTCCAGCACGGGGCTGGCGTTGCGCACGCCGTACGCCTCGCGCATGCGCGCCGACTCCAGCAGCTCGCGCTGGAGGAAGCGCGCGTGGTCGATGCCCAGGAAGAGCGACGAGACGCCGCCCGCC
>DASRQW010000439.1 GCA_035696245.1 Longimicrobiaceae bacterium
CACCGACCCCATTCCCACCGAGGGCATCCGCGGCAGCGGGTCCGACGCGCTGGTCGACCGCGTCCGCGCCCGCATGATCCGCGTACTCGGCGAGACCGAATCCCTCCCCCCGCTGGACTGCGCCGGTTAGCCTCGGATCCAAAGCTGCGCTCTATCTCCGTCCTCATGTCGGCGGAAGTGCAGATGTGCTGGCGAGAACCGCAAACGAGTATATCTGCGGCGGGTCGCACTCCTGATCGGGTTGGTAGATGCGGACGTCCGCCATCGACCAGCCGCCCGCCTGCGTCGAACTCTCGCGCGAATATCCTCCGTTCCTGCTGCGCATCAGCATCCCCCTTTCGCCGTTGTCTACGGCTTGAGATGCCCGCCGTCGCCGGGGAACTTCCGGGCGCATCTCCCGGAACGTACGCGGATTCGTAGGCTTGGTGCCGTTCTTGCTCGGCGGGGCGCCGGAGTTCGCATGCGGTCCAACCCCGGGACGGAGGCGCTCCCTTGAGCGACAAGCGGTCTCCCTCGCTGCTGCGCGTGTTCGGCCAGCCCAAGATGGCCGTGCTGCTGGTGCTCGGCTTCTCGTCCGGCCTCCCGCTGTACTTCACCGACAAGATGCTCCAGGCGTGGATGACCGTGGAGGGCGTGAAGCTCTCCACCATCACCGCGTTCAGCCTGGTGGGCACGCCCGCGACGCTCAAGTTCCTGTGGGCGCCGCTCATGGACCGCTACGTCCCCCCGTTCCTGGGGCGCCGCCGCGGCTGGCTGGTCATCACCCAGGTGGCCGTGCTGGTCGCGACGGCCGCGATGGCGCTGCACGACCCGCGCACGGGCTTGCAGGTGCTGGCGATCAACGCGGTGCTCATCGCCTTCTTCAGCGCGTCGCAGGACGTGGTGGGCGACGCGTACCGCACCGACGTGGCGGAGGAGCGCGAGACGGGCGCGGCGGCGTCCATCTGGGTGCTGGGCTACCGGATCGCCATGCTGCTCACCGGCTCGCTGGCGTTCATCCTGGCGGACCGGATGAGCTGGCAGGCGGTGTACGTGCTGATGGCGCTGCTGATGCTCGTCGGCGTGGCGGCCACGCTGCTGGCCCCGGAGCCGGTGCTGCGCGCCCGCCCGCCGCAGACGCTGGCCGACGCGGTGGTGCTGCCGTTCCGCGACTTCTTCGAGCGCGCCGGGCTGCTGCGCGGAATCGCGGCGCTGCTGTTCATCGTGCTCTACAAGCTGTCCGACAACCTGGCCGTGGGCCTCTCCACGCCCTTCCTGCTCAAGATCGGCTTCTCGCAGACGCAGGTGGGCACGGTGGTGGGCGGCGTGGGCCTCTTCGCCACCATCGGCGGGTCGCTGCTAGGCGGGGCGCTGGTGGGGAAGATGGGCATCAACCGCTCGCTGTGGATCGCCGGCGTGGCGCAGGGCCTGTCGCAGCTGGGCTACTACTGGCTGGCGCACGCCGGCCGCAGCGAGACGCTGATGATCGTGGCCGTGCTGGCCGAGAACATCGTGTACGGCCTGGTGACGGCGGTGTTCACGGCGTTCCTGATGAGCATATGCAGCAAGCGCTTCTCGGCCACGCAGTACGCGCTGCTCTCCAGCCTCATGGCCGTGAGCCGCGTGTGGGTGGTCGCCCCGGCCGGCTCGCTGGCCGAGCGCGTGGGCTGGCCCAGCTTCTTCATGATCGCGCTGGCCGCCAGCATCCCGGCGCTGCTGCTGCTGCCCTTCATCGCGCCCTGGAACCGCGAGGCCCCGGTCCTCTCCGCCGAGCACTCCGGCGAGGTGGAAGGCGGCGGCCCGGACGGCTTCGAAGACGATCCGGAAGATGCGCTGCGCCCGCCGCGGAGGTGATTCGACGGTAGATGTCGGACCGTTGATGTAGCGAAAGACGACGAATGGCCTGGAGACGCGAAGTCCCAGGCCGTTCCCCCGTCCATCACCGAACCGCACCATCGCCCCGGCCGCCGAAAGACCGCCCCCTCTCCCAGGCGGTTTTGGGAGAGGGGGCAGCGAGGAACGAGCAGGGGAGAGGGCCCGCCGCCCTCCCCCTGCGTGCGCCCCCCGCGAGCGTACGAACGGCGGGCCGTCTAACCGTCCAGCACCTCGCGGACCTTGCGCGCCAGCTCCTCGGGGCTGAACGGCTTCTGGAGGAAGTCGACGGCGGACTCGTGGACGCCCTGGCGCATCACCGCCTCGTCCGTGTAGCCGGACATGAACAGGAACCGGAGCCGCGGGCGGACGCGCTCCAGCACGCCTGCGAGCTGGCGGCCGCTCATTCGCGGCATCACCAGGTCGGTGACCACGATGTCGATCGCCTCGGGGTGCTCCCTCGCGATCCGCTCCGCCTCCTCGCCGTCGCGTGCCTCCAGCAGCGTGTAGCCGCGCGACCGGAGCACGCGGGCCGCCAGCCTCCGCACCGCGTCTTCGTCCTCCACCAGCAGCACCGTCTCGGCGCCGTCCGGAACGCGGGCCCGGTCCGTGGACGGCCTGGGCTGGGGTGGCGGCATGTCGGCGCGCGGCAGGTAGATGGTGAAGGTGGTGCCGCGGCCCAGCTCGCTGCTCACCTCCACGTGGCCGTCCGACTGCTTCAGGAAGCCGTAGACCATCGCGAGGCCCAGGCCCGTTCCCGCGCCCACCTCCTTGGTGGTGAAGAACGGCTCGAAGATCTGCGCCTGTGTCGGCTCGTCCATCCCGATGCCGGTGTCGCTCACGCAGACGCCCACGTAACGGCCCGGCGGAACGCCCGGCCCGTGGGCGGCGTCGCCGCCGTCCACCACGACGTCGCGGGTCTCGATGGTGAGGCGGCCCCCGTCCGGCATGGCGTCGCGCGCGTTGACCGCGAGGTTGATGATCGCCTGCTCGAACTGCCCCGGGTCGATCTCGGCCAGCCCCGGCGAGGCGCCCGTGACCAGCGCGACCTCTACGTCCTCGCCGATCAGCCGGCGCAGCAGCCGCAGCAGGTCGCGGAGCAGGCCGTTCAGGTTCACCACCCGCGGCTGCAGCACCTGCTTGCGGCTGAAGGCCAGCAGCTGGCGCGTGAGGGTGGCGGCGCGTTCGCCCGCCTGCCGGATCTCGGCGAGCAGCTCGCGGTCCGGGTGCTCGGGGCGCAGGCCGTCGAGCACCATCTGGCTGTAGCTGTTGATGACCGTGAGCAGGTTGTTGAAGTCGTGTGCCACGCCGCCCGCGAGCCGGCCCACCGCCTCCATCTTCTGCGCCTGGCGGAACTGCTCCTCCAGCGCCTTCAGCTCGGTCACGTCGCTGGAGATCCCCACCAGGCCGCTCACCCGTCCCTCGGCGTCGCGGTACACGCCCTTCGAGGCCACGTACGAGCGCTTCGTGCCGCCCGCGGTCACCGTCTCCTCGAACGTCTGCGACTCGCCCGAGGCCAGCACCTCCTCGTCGTGCTGCATCGCGGCGCGCGCGGCGTCGGGCACGAACAGCTCCCGGTCGCTCTTCCCGATCACCTCCGCCACGGTGCGGCCCAGCGCCCGCGCCCCGGCCGAGTTGATCATCAGGTAACGGCCCTGCAGGTCCTTCACGAACACCGCGTCGGAGGTCCCTTCCACCACGGCGTTGAGCAGGCTGTGGCTCTCGACCACGGCGCGGTTGGCGCGCTCGCGCTCGGTGATGTCGCGCACGACCGCCAGCAGGTAGTCGCGGTCCAGGCGCACGAAGGTGACGTTCACCTCCACCGGGAACTCGGAGCCGTCCTTGCGCCGGTGCAGGCTCTCGAACACGCGCGACCCCGTGCGCCGGATCTCGTCCACCACCGGCCTCCACGCACTGCCGGCCAGCCGCGGGTCGATGTCGCCCAGGTGCAGCTCCAGGTACTCGTCGCGGGTGTACCCGTGGGCGACGCACGCCTGCCGGTTCACGTCCAGGAAGCGCCCGGTCTGGGGGTCCACCACCTCTACGGTGTCGTTGGTGTGGTCGATGAGCGTGCGGAAAAGGGCCAGCGCCTCGCTGCTCCGCTTGCGGTCGGTAAGGTCCTGCATCACCCCGAACGCGCGGCGGGGGCGCCCAGCGGGGTCGCGGATCACCTCGCCGATGCTGTGGATGGTGCGCACGTCGCCGTCGGGCCGGACCACCCGGTACTCCACGTCGTAGTGGCCGTCGCCCTCCTGTGCCCGGGCGGTGGCGCGTGCCTGGATCTCGCGGTCGTCCGGGTGAATGCGCAGGCGGAAGTCGGCCATCGTCGGCGCCGTCTCGCCCGGACGGAGGCCCAGGATGCGGTAGGTCTCGTCGGACCAGGAGATGCGGTCGGCTTCCAGGTCGTTGTCCCAGTAGCCCACGTGGGCGATGCGCTCGGCCTCCTCGAGGCGGGCCTCGCTGTCGGCCAGCTCGCGCAGGGTGCGGAGCGAGGTGACGGCGTCGCCCAGCCGGCGGCCCACCTGCTGGAAGATCTCCTCGTCCAGGGCCGTCCAGGCGCGCGGGTGCGACGCCTGGCTAAGCCAGAAGAGGTAGGGCTGCTCGGTCCGGGGGTACACGGCCATCGCCAGCTTGGACCGGCTGCCCAGCGCGATCGACGCGGCGGGCAGCGGCCGTGCGCCGGGCGCGCCGAACTGCACCGGCACGTCGCCGGCCTCCCGCACGGTCCGGAGCATGTCCGCCATCCCGGGGTCCGTCCCGGCCGGGATCTCGCGGTCGCCCAGCTCGTGGAGCGGCGCCCGCGCGCGGTCTACGGTGATCGACCATGCGGCCGCGTCGGGGTCGCACGGATAGAGCAGCCCCGCCCGGTCGGTGCCGAAGATCGACACGGAGGCATCGAGGACGTCGCGCACCATCCCCTCCAGGTCGGCGGCGCCCTGGATGGCGCGGTTCACCCGGTCCATGCTCTCCAGCAGCCGGAGGCGGGCGCCGCGCTCCTCCTCGGCGCGGTGGCGCTCGGTCGCGTCGCGGCACACGGTGAGCACGTGCGCACCGCCGTGGTAGTCGATGATCGAGGCCCGCGTCTCGATCCACCGCCACAGACCCTCGCGGTCGTGCACCCGCCACGTCAGGCGCTCGTCCGCGCCGGCCAGCACTCGCTTCAGCCAGCACTGGCCGCGCTCCAGGTCGTCGGGGTGGGCGAACTCGAAGAGGGTGGTGGGAATGCGCCCGTAGAGGTCGAGCACCGACGGGCTGGCGTAGACGCTGTGCCCTTCGGTGTCGTGCAGCCGGATGAAGTCGCTCGAGCGCTCCGTGAGCAGCCGGTAGAAGGCTTCGCCCTCGCGTGCCGCCTCCTCGCGCTCCTTCAGCGCGGTGACGTCCACCGCCACCCCGCGGAGGGTGGCGGGTGCCCCGTCCGCCCTCGCGGCGCTCACCACGTCGTGCAGCCACACCGTGCGCCCGTCGGCGGCCCTGACGCGATAATCGGCGGCGAGCCCGCCCGGCTCCTGCCCGGCCCGCGAGAGGATGTCGCGCACCGGGGCGAGGTCGTCGGGGTGAACCACGCTCTCCCAGAACCCCGGCCTGAGCCACTCCTCCGCCGGATACCCCAGCAGGCGCGGCGCATTCGGGCTCACCCATGCGGTGCGGTGCCGCTCGGCGTCGGCCTCCCAGACGAGCGCGTCGGCATGCGTGATGAGCTGCTGGAGATGCACGGGTGCGGCTTCGTGTGGAATGGTTCGCGTCGGCGCCAAAGGGCCGTGTGATTCACCGCACGCTCCGTTCCTCCACGCCCCGGGGTGTTTCGTAGAACACACGTTTCACCGAGGGGCTGCGCGAACCGCGCCTCCCACCCGCATGCACCGTCACGCCCAGGAACTGCTGGCCGATGCGGAGACGCCACGATGTCGATCCGTCCGCCACCGAAGGCACAATCCTCCCAGCGTCGTGAAAGACCGCCCCCTCTCCCAGGCAGTCTTGGGAGTGGGGGCGGCGAGGCACGAGCGGGGGCGAGGGCTCCGGCTCACGCGCGTAGAACCTTGTTCCGTGTGAAGCTACGGCGCATACTGTCACCTCCCGGTGTCTCCTTCGCGGACACCGAGTGCTGCCAACGACATACGGAGGATGGACAGATGCGCCTCGACCTCGAAAGTCTGCGGGTCACCACGTTCGAGCCCGGCTCCGATCCGTTCGGGGCTCCCTTGCCGGGCGTCGAGCCCGCCGCCGGGAATGGAACGAGCGGGTTCTGCACCACGGAGCTCGGCTACTCGGACCGCGCCGCGACCTGCGACAGCGTCTGATACGAAATCCGGGAGAATCGGTGCAGCCGGCATCGCCCTGGCGGCTAAAGCCGCGGGCTACGACGGCACGAAGCCCACCGTCGTGGGCTGCTACCGATGGTCCGAATCGCTTCGGCGAGACTCCGTGAAGGCAAGCCGATCTACCCGGATTCCGTATGAGTCGCGATCCGATAGCGAAGGACGTCCAGCGAACCTGCGGGGCCGCTCTCCTTCCGGGAGCGGCCCCGTTCGTCTGCGCTCCTGGCGGCGCATCGGAGGGCCGGCGGCACGGAACGGATCGGACAGCGGCTGGAGGTGGATGGATCGGATGCAGGTCCGGACATCCTCGTCCGCATCTTCCGTCTGCCTGGCCGTGAACATCCAGCGTCACGCCGCCCGCAGCCTCGCGCGACCGCTCTCGCCGCGTTAGTCTCAACCCGTCCGCAAACGCACGATCCTACCCGCGTCTCCGTCTCCAGCCACGCATGCAGCGACAGGTCCGCGCCGTCCTCTGCCTCGCCGCGCTCGGGGCGTGCGCGTCTCCCGCGCGCCAGCCCGCGCCGGGCGCGCCTCAGCCGTCCGCAGGTGCGCCGGCGAGGCCGCGTGGCGAGATGCTTCCGCCCATCCAGCCGCGGCGCGGGCCGCTCGCCATCGACGTCGTCTACCCGGCGGAGGGCGACGCGCTGACGGCGAGCGACAGCAACTTCGTGTTCGGCAGCGTGGGGACGGGAGATGCGCGGCTCACCATAGGCGGCGTGCCGGTGGAGGTGGCGCCGAACGGCGCGTTCCTCGCCTTCGTGCCCGTGCCGCGCGACGGCGCGTACCGCGTGGAGGCCGAGGCGAACGGCCAGCGCGCATCCGCCGTGCGCCACGTGCGCCTCCCCGCCGCCGCGTGGACGGGCGAGGGCATCGCTCCCGGCGGCGTGAGCCCGCGCGGCGCGATGACGGTGGCGGCGGGAGAGCGGATCACGGTGCGCGTCCGCGGCTCGGCCGGCGCGCAGGTGGCGCTCGTGTTCGCGGACGGGCGGCGCATCCCCCTCGCGGAGCAGACATCTACCGAGCGGCCCGAAGGCTTCATGCGCGACCGCGCCCCGCCCGTGGCCTTCACCGAATACGTGGGCAGCTTCCCCGCGACCGAGCAGATGATCGCCGCGGCGGATCGCACCCTGCCCGCGCCTACGCTCGTTCCCGTCGATCCCGCCCGCGACGCACGCATCATGAGCGCGACGGTGGAGATGTGGGCCGGGCCGCGGCGGTACACGGCCCCGCTCGACCTGAACCTGGACGTGTTGGAGCGCGGCGAGGTGCGCGCGGGCGTCGCCGCCGGCTCGCGGTCCGACAGCGTCGTCTTCGGCCGGTCGATGCCGGGCTCGGGCACGCCGTACCACTGGTTCCTGCCCAACGGCACGCGGCTCACGCTCACCGGCGAGCGCGACGGCGCGTACCGCGTCCGCCTCGCGCAGGACCTGGACGTGTGGGTGGACGCGAAGGACGTTCGGCTGCTCCCCGCCGGCACGCCGCCGCCCGACGCGACGGTGGAGACGGTGCGTCTCGATCCGCAGCCCGGCTGGGTGGATCTGCGCCTCGCCACGTCCGCCCGCGTGCCCTTCCGCGTGGACGCGGACGACGCGTCGCTGCGCGTGGAGGTGTACGGCGCGCGCACGCGGACCAACTGGATGCAGTACGGCCCGCAGGACACCATGGTTCGGCGGATGGAGTGGGCGCAGCCGGCCACGGACCGCTTCACGGTGACGCTCGGCCTGGCGCGGGCGCCGTGGGGATGGCGGGCGTTCTGGGACCGCGACGGCAGCCTGGTCGTCCGCATCCGCCGCGCGCCGGAGGTGGACGCGCGCCAGCCGCTCCGCGGGCGCTACATCGCCGTGGACGCGGGGCACCCGCCCGGCGGCGCCATCGGCCCCACGCGGCTCACCGAGGCCGAGGTGAACCTGGCCGTCGCGCAGCGCCTCGCGCGGATGCTGCGGGACGCGGGCGCGCGCGTGCTGGAGACGCGGCCCACGCCCGCCGCGGTCGATCTCCAGCCGCGCACGCTCATGGCGGCGGATTCGAACGTGGACCTGCTCGTCTCCATCCACAACAACGCGTTCCCGGACGGGGTGAACCCGTTCACGAACGCGGGCACCACGGCGTTCTACAACGCGCCGCAGTCGCTCGCCCTGGCCCGCGCGCTCCAGCGCGAGCTGCTGGCGGAGCTGGGGCTGCGCGACCTGGGCATCGCGCACGCCGACCTGGCGCTCGTGCGCCCGACGTGGTTCCCCTCCACGCTCACCGAGACGATGTTCCTCATGGTGCCGCGCCAGGAGAACGCCCTCCGCGACCCCGCCGTCCAGGAGCGCATCGCCCGCGCGCACTTCCGCGCCATCGAGTCCTTCTTCCGCGACCACGCCACCGCGCCATGACGCTCGGGTGCGCCGCATCTTCCGACGAACGAAGCACCTACGCGGGCCGTCGGGAGATGCAGAGCTTTCGATTCGGCTGGGAGATGTCGCTCGTGGGATGCAGACAGTCGACGGGTCGGGAGATGTAGACCGGACAATCGGGCGGTTGATGTGGATCGGCGATGTGGATCGGGCGATGTGGATCGGATGAGGACGATGACGAGCGGGAGATGCGGAGCGGATCGGCGGACGAGAACCCACCACCTGGGATGAAGATGCACAGATGCCCGGCCGGTCCCCATCTCCGGCCCGCCGTTCGGACGCGGATCGGTCGCGTGACCGCCATCTCCCGATGCGCCGTGCTGGCCGTGTCGCTGCTCCTCGCCTCCGCGCCGCGGACGAGTGCGCAGGGGCCGCCGCCGGACGCGCACTGGACGACGGTGGACACGAAGCACTTCCACGTGCACTACTCGCGCGGGCTGGACTCGCTCGCCGCCCGCGCCGCAGTGCGCGCCGAGGTCGCATGGGAGCAGCTGGCCGAGGCGACCGTGAGCCCGCCGCGGGGGCGCATCGACCTCGTCGTCACCGACAACGTGGACTACTCCAACGGCTACGCCACGCCGCTGCCCACGAACCGCATCGTCATCTTCGCGCACCCTCCGGTGGACGATCCCGCGCTCAGCTACTTCGACGAGTGGATGCAGCTCGTCATCTCGCACGAGCTCACGCACATCTTCCACCTGGACTACGCGCGCGGGCCGTTCACCGCCATCCGCCGCGTTTTCGGGCGGGTGCCGTACGGCTTCCCCAACCTGTACAATCCCGGCTGGGTGACGGAGGGGCTCGCGACGTACAACGAGTCGCGCCTCACCCGCGCCGGCCGCGTGGAAGGCACCACGCACGAGATGGAGGTGCGCACCGCGGTGCTGGAGGACCGCTTCTTCTCCATCGACCGTGCGACGGGCAACCCCACGAGCTGGCCGGGACCGTCCGGGCGCTACGTGTACGGCTCGCTCTTCGTGGAGTGGCTGTCCGAGCGGTACGGGCCGGAGAAGGTGAACGACTTCATGCGCCGCACCGGCCGCACGCTGGTGCCGTACCTGCTGGACAACGCCGCGCGCCGGACGTTCGGCGTGTCGTTCACCACCGCGTGGAGCCAATGGCAGGCCGAGCTCCGGCAGAGGTACGCGCCGCTGGCCGACTCGCTCCGCCGCGCCGGCCTCACCGACGCCGAGGTGCTCACGCGCGCCGGCCAGTACGCCGACTTTCCGCGGTTCTCGCCAGACGGCGCCACCATTGCCTACGCCGCCAACACCGGCCGCAGCCAGAGCGCAACGCGTCTGCTCGGCGCAGGCGGCGGCGACCGCGCCCTCGCGCCGCGCAACAGCCTGGACGCCATGGCGTGGGCGCCCGGCGGCCGTTCGCTTGTGACGGCGGAGCTGGAGGCGCGCGACCGCTACCGCTACTTCTCCGACCTCTACCGCGTCGGCGTCGATGGTGACGTACGTCGCATCACCCGTGGCGCGCGCGTGGCCGAGCCGGACGTGTCGCCGGACGGGCGCCGCGCCGTCGCCATCCACAGCGGCGACGGTACGACGGAGCTGGTGACGGTGGACCTCGCCACGGGAGATGTGCGGCCGCTCGTGCCCGCCACGCTGAACGAGCACTGGGCCTACCCGCGCTGGTCGCCGGACGGGTCGCGCATCGCCGCCACGCGCTGGCGGCCGGGCGCCTATCTCGACATCGTCGTCCTCGACACCGCCGGGCGCGTGGTCCGCGAGGTGACGCACGACCGCGCGGTGGACAACAATCCCGCGTGGTCGCCAGACGGGCGGTATGTCCTCTTCTCGTCGGACCACAGCGGCATCAGCAACCTCTACGCGTACGATCTCCAGGCGGGCGAGCTCCGGCAGGTCACCAACGTCCTCACCGGCGCGTTCGAGCCGGACGTGTCGCCGGACGGCCGGTGGATCGCCTTCGCCGCCTACCACGCGGACGGGTTCCACATCGCCCGCATGCCGTTCGACCCGTCCTCATGGCGCGCCGCATCTCCCGTCCGCCCGGAGTACGCGGACAGCGTGCGGCCGGACGTGCCGCGCCCGGCCAGCGTGCCCGCCGCGGGCACGCCGCACCGCTACTCGCCGTGGCCGTCGCTGAAGCCTGCGAGCTGGTCGCCGTACGTCTCCAGCGAGTCCACGCTGGGCGTTGGGATCGGGGCGGCGACGGCGGGCAACGACGTCGTGAGCCGCCACGCCTACGCCGCCGACTTCCTCGTCCGCCCCCGCGGCGGGCGGACGGACGCGGACGCCGTCTACGTCTACTCCGGCCTGGGCAACCCCACGCTCTCGCTCTCGGCGTTCCAGGACTGGACCGTCCTGGTCGGCCCCGGCGTGCTCACGTCGGGCGACACCACTATCCAGAGCGCGCTGCTGGAGCGGGAGCGGTCGGTGTCCGCCACGGCGACCTTCGCGCGGCCGCGCTACCGCTCGTACACGTGGCTGAGCGCGGGCGCCAACCTGCGCCGCCTGCACCGCGCGTGGGAGCATCCGGACGATCCCACCACGCAGGCGCTCACCCTCCACACCGTGCCGTACGACGTGGGCGGCGTGGTGACCACCGGGTACAGCTCGGTGCGCAGCTACGCGTACTCCATCAGCCCGGAGAACGGGATGCTGGGCGCGCTGACGGCCCAGGCGCGACGCTTCACGTCGCCCTTCGCGGACCAGCCGGAGCCGACAGGCTACCTGCGCCTCACCGGCCGCGGCGAGGCGTTCCGGCCGCTGGCGCTGGGCGGCTTCGCGCGGCACGTGCTGGCGCTGCGCGTGGCCGGCGGCGGCGACATCGGGTCGCGCAGCCCGCTGCTGTCGGTGGGCGGCACGGGCGGGCTGGGCACGGGGCTGCCCATCGGCACGGGCTTCGATCTGGGCAAGTCGCTCCAGTACCCGGTGCGCGGGTACCCCGAGGGCGCCCAGCGCGGCGACCGCGCGGTGAGCGCCACCGCCGAGTACCGCTATCCCATCGCCCTGGTGGAGCGCGGCTACCGGATGATCCCGGCATTCCTCGACCGCCTGTGGGGCACCGCCTTCGCCGATGCGGGCACCGCGTGGTGCGTGGCCGAGTGCGACTCCACGCTGCCCACGTACGGCCGCACGGCGCGCCCCATCTACTCCCTGGGCGCCGAGCTGGGTGCGGACGCCGACATCTTCTTCGCCGGCGGCATCACCCTTCGCGGCGGCGTCGCCTTCCCCCTGAGCCGCGTCGACGACTTCGACACCGGCGCGCGCCAGCGCCCCAACCCGCAGCTATACCTGCGGCTCGGGCGGTCGTTTTGAAGGTGCTGGGGAATGAGGGGGACGAGTGGAAAAGATGGGGATGCCGGGCGTTCAGCCGGGCGTATGAAACGCCCGGCTGGGAACTGCGGTCGTCCTTCGGACGAGGGTCCACGCGCGCCGATGGGCTGACACGCGTTGGGAGATCAGTGGGGGCGGGATCAGCTTGAGCGCTGCGCGTGTGGTGAGGATGGAGAAGGGTGGGGAACAGCAGAAACGCGTGGTTTCGTGCCGACGCATCGGCAACGCGCCACCCTCGCGGCAGCGAGGATGCCTCGTCCGCCAGGACGACCGCAGTCCAAAGCCGGGTGTTTTATACGCCCGGCGATGCTGGCGCGGGCTTGGAGACCATCGCCGAGCGACACTCTATCGCCTGCGCCTGTCGCGCCCCCTACAGCGTGGAGGGGTTTCGCGTGGTCGCGACGTCCTCGTCGATGACGACGCGGTGGCCGCCCCAGGTGCGCGCGCGGTTCAGGTTGCCCTGCCAGACGCGCGCGGGTGCGGCCGAGGTCGCGGGCCGCCCGTTCAGCGTGAACCCGCGCTCGCCGCTGATCCAGAACGGCGGGCTGCCCTTGCGGCCCGCGCGCCGGTACGCCGCCGTGGCGATGTCGTGCAGGCCCGCGGCGCCACGGCGGGCGCTGTAGGTGCCGGGCACATAGCGGCCGTCGCGCAGCATCTCGCGAATCCAGGCGGCGTAGTACACCTCCAGCTTCGCGCGCTGGGTGCGGGTGGGCTCCACGTTCAGGTACACGATGCTGCCCTCGTCGAACCCCTCCGAAGCGGCCTTGCGGATGGCGTCGCGCGCGTCGGACGCGCCCCGCGCGGCGGTGAGGAAGCGGCGCGAGCAGTAGCGGGCCCGCGCGTCCTGCGCCCGCGAGCGGTGGTCCCAGCCCTGCTGGCCCACGTACAGGATGCCCATCCCCCAGCCCATCCGCTCCAGCGTGCCGCGCTTGCCGGACCACGACGTCCCGCGGTGGCACGGCGACGGCAGGTAGTAGCCCACCCACTGGTACGGCGACTCCCGCTTCCACGCACGCATCACCGCCGTGCCCGGGTAGTGCTTCACGTCGAACCCGGGCGACACGCTCCTTGCCGCAGCCGCGGGAGCGGCGGACGGGAGATGCGCGTTGTGCGGCGGATCTCCCGCTGTCGTGCGATGGACAGCCAGCGGGAGATGCACGGCCGGCGAGAGATGCGCGGCGCGCGGATCCGACGCCGTCGCAAGATGAACGGCTGGCGGCAGATGCGCGGCTTTCGCGGGGCGTGCGCTGGGCGGACGATGCGCGGGTGGGTGCTTGTGGGCGGGCCGGCCGGGCCCGGCGATGAGCGCGCAGGCGAGCAGCGAGAGGCGAGCGGATCCGATCCAGTTCATGCAGCCGGCCGGGCAGGGTGGCGGTGCGCGACGCGAGCTCCCCGAGCGCGGCGTCCGAAGCGCGGGAAGATAGCCCCGCACGGTCGCCCCCGGCACCCCGCCACGCAGCAAACCACTTCCGCCACAGCGGATGCGCCGCCGTCCGCCTCCGCTCGAGCCGCGCCGCAGCCGTCTCTTCGCGTTAGATTCCCAGCCTGGCCGCCGTTGCCGTTAGTCCCCGCAGGGGGACTTTGCGCAGTCGTTGCCGCGGTTTCAACCGCCCGCCGCCTCCCAACTCTCCGAAACGTGTCCCGACCTTATCTCCGCCGCACCGCCGCGCTGCTCGCTCTGACCCTCGCCGCCTGCTCGTCCGATGCGGAGAGGAAGGCCGTGCCTGCGGCAAAAGCGGATTCGGGAGATGCGAAGCAGGCCGCGCCGCTCGTCCCGGCCAGCGCGGGGCTGGACCGGATCGCGACGCTCGTGCGCGACCCCGCGCACGACTCGCTCCCTGCGGATGCGCATGAGGCCGAGCAGGTGCGGCTCGGCCTCCGCATCTTCCGGAACACGCGGGCGGAGGCGGCGCGGTTCGCGGGCAACGGGCTCACGTGCGAGAACTGCCACCTCAACGGCGGCCAGAAGGAAGGCGCGCTGCCGCTGGTGGGCGTCGCGGCGACGTTCCCGCAGTACCGCGCGCGTTCCGGGCGGCTCATCAGCCTCCAGGACCGAATCGCGGACTGCTTCCAGCGCAGCCTGAACGGCACCGCGCCGGCCATGGACAGCCGCGAGATGATGGCCATCTCCGCGTATCTCACCTGGCTCTCTGCCGGCCAGCCCGTCGGCCGCAGCCCGGCGTGGAGAGGCGCGAACGCGATCCCCAAGGCGGCGCAGATTCCGGTCGAGCGGCTGGATACGGCGGTAGGGAGAGCGCTCTACGGGCAGCAGTGCGTCGCCTGCCACGGGGCGGACGGGCAGGGTGTGGACCTCCGGGTCGCCAAGCCGGGGCCGCTGTGGGGCCCGCGTTCGTGGAACGACGGCGCGGGCGCGGCGCGCATCTACACGCTCGCCGGATATGTCCGCCGCGCGATGCCGCTGGGCCGCGGCGGCACCCTCAGCGACGAGCAGGCCCAGCAGGTCGCCGCGTACATCAACTCCCAGCCGCGCCCGAAGTTCGCGGGCTGGGCGCGCGACTACCCCGCCGGCGCCGTCCCGCCGGACGCCGTCTACGACCCGCGCCACACCCGCACGACGAAGCGCTGACGTTCCGCCCCTCGACCGATCGGCAGCATCGCATCTGCCGAATCGCTGAGGTGCGCGGCGAGCGCCCTCGCGAACGGGTGCGTGCGCGATGATCTTCCCACGCGAATCCCACTTCCGGCAGCAACCGGCACAGGTCGGCTTCGTCTACCGGTAGCCGCGGGTTCACCCGCCAAGTGGTGCGCCGCGCCGCATCTCCCGAATCTTCGGCCGCATCCCGCGAACCTCCAGCAAGGTCGCGGAGTACGAGACGGACCGCCGCCGATCCGCATCTCCCGACACCTATCCCGAGGCCATGCCCATGACCGACCCCGCCGTCCGGCCGCTCGCCCGCCGCGGCTTCCTGCTGCGCCTCTCGTCGCTCGCGGTGGCGCTCGGGCTCCCCGGCACCGCGTCCGCATCGACCCGCGCCGTCCGCGTGCCGGGAGACGAGGTGGATGCCTGGATCCAGGCGCTGCACGGGAAGCACAAGCAGATCTTCCACGCGGACAACGCGCGCGACGCCCGCGCGCTGGCGGCCATGCACGCGTACCTGCAGGGCTACGCGCGCGCGTACGCCGTGCCCGAGCGCGAGGTGAACGCGGTGCTCGCGGCGCAGGGCGGCACCACCATGTACCTGCTGGGCGACGGCGTGTGGGCCAAGTACGCGCTGGGAGCGATGGCCAAGGTCAACGACCCGCGCACCCAGCAGCCCAGCGTCCGCAACACGTGGCGCGCGGGCGGCGACGGCGAGATGCTCTCGGCCGAGATGGCGATCGAAGGGCTCCAGCGGCGCGGCACGGTCTTCCTGGTCTGCGAGAACTCGCTGCACGCGTTCGCCACGCAGCTCTCCAGCAAGACCGACATCCCCATCGAGACCGTCCAGGCCGACCTGCGCGCCGGCCTTCTCCCCGGCGTGATCGTCGTCCCGGCGATGGTGATCGCCGTGGGTCGCGCGCAGGAGCACGGCTTCACCTACATCTCCACCTGACGCACGCGGTCGGTTCGGAGCGGCCCGATGCACCACCGTCTCGAATGATGACGGCCGGCGGGCAACGATGAGATGCACGCGGTGCAGATGATGTAGATGCGAGCCCGCGGCGGACGATGCCGGCTCCCTACCAGAGCTTCGCGGAACGTTCTTGGGCAGATAGATTGAGGCGCGTGGCCACTCGGCCGCGCGCCTCATCTCATCTACGGGAATGCTCGTGATCCGCCTCCTGCACCACGCCTTCGTCCTCTTCCTGATCGTCCTGTTCCCCCTGTGGGACTGGCACGAGACGCGCCGCCTCAAAGCCTCGACCGATCCGCGCGACCGCGTGCGCGCGTACCGGCAGACGATCGCCTGGCAGCTCGCCGCGACCGCGCTCCTGCTCGCGACCATGCCGCTGTCCCGGCTGTTCACGCCCCCCGCGGCCGGCAAGCTGCTCGGCGTGGAGGTGAACACCCGGATGGTGCTGCCGGTGCTGGTGGGCCTGCTCATCGGCGCCGGCCTTCCGGTGCTGATCTCGCTGCGCGGGCGCAAGGGTGGCTCGCCAGCGGTGCCGGGGCTGGAGAAGATCGCCTTCTTCCTCCCGCGCACCCGCGAGGAGCGGCTGTGGTTCGCCTGCGTCGCCATCACCGTCGGCGTGTGCGAGGAGATCATCTACCGCGGCTTCCTCATCCGCTACATGCAGTCACTCCCGTTCGGGCTGACGGTGGCGGGCGCGGTCGTCGCGGCGGCGCTCGTCTTCGGCATCGACCACGGCTACCAGGGCTGGCAGGGCCTGCTCGGGACGACCGTGCTGGCGCTCGTGATGTCCGCCCTGTTCATCGCCGCCGGCGCGCTGTGGGTGCCGATGATCGTCCACGCCCTCATCGACCTCCGCGTCCTCCTGCTCGTTCCGCCGAGCACGGGGGATGGAGCGCACGACGGTTCGTCCGGGCCGGCCGAGGCCGAGGCGTAGCGTCCGGCGGGGCCTGACGGCAGATGCGTGGTCCCCGCTCCGGCCGGCGAGCCGGCGCGGAGAGGCGGATGCGATGTGGAGGGCGCCGCTCCCGGCCCGGGCACGGATCGTGAAGAGCCGCAAGGGCATGCGGGGTGTGCCCGCAGGGACTCAAACGGAGGGACGACCATGGGCGGCAAGCGGCCTGACCAGTACAACATCGACCCGCGCGAGGCGGGCGCCACCGACTACAAGAACCTCCCCCAGAAGGGCCACGGCGGCTCCAGCCTGGACGACACCATCGAGCTGGACAAGCAGCAGTACGCCCGCTCGGCCAGCGAGGAGGAGCAGGGCGGGATCCCCGCGCCGGGCCGGCACCCCGCGCCCAGCAAGTACGCGAACGCCGGCACCTCCGAGGTGGAGGGCGAGGAGCGCGCCCGCGAGGCCCGCGGCAACACCGACGCGGGGCGGGACGGGGTGGGCGCGTGACCGGCCACGCGGGCACGCCCGGCCCCCGCCGCGAGGTGGGCGACGCCGCGCACTCGCAGATGCACCCGCCGCACACCGACGAGAATTCGGCCGGCGCGCCGGTGCAGGGCTCGGCCGCGGGGCCCAACGAGGTGCCGGTGCTGCCCGCGAACGCCCACGGGCGCGACAAGGTGAGCAACGACGACCAGCACAAGCGGACCGACGACGAGAGCATGTACGACCGCCGTCCCGCCGAGGACAAGGACAAGAGCCTCGGCGAGCACTAGAAGTCTGTTGAAAAACGCTGCGCCTCAGGGTGTGAAGCGGTAGATTGAGGGAGCGAATCTACTGGTGAACTCCTCTTCTGCGTAGAGCGATGCTCGGGCGAAACGACACTCCGCTGGAGCTGTTCCAGATGGTGG
>DASRQW010000440.1 GCA_035696245.1 Longimicrobiaceae bacterium
CGTCGCGATTGTCGAGTCGCACGTCGCCCGCGGCGACGGTGGCACCCAGCCGCGCCAGGAGCGGACGGTGGGGATGGAGTCCGGCCACCGCCGCAAACGGTCCCGCGGCTTCGACGCGGACCGTACCGCCGGAACCGCCGATGCGCGAGGCGAGCGCTGCCGCCGAGTCGAGAGGCAGCGGCGCACCGGTCACATCGAGCCTGCAGGCGAAGGCGGTCACGCGGCCACCTCGGGCAGGCGCTGGAACTTGTCCACCGTCTCGCGGTCCTCGTTCACCGGCTCGCCGTCCAGCTCCACCCAGGCGTGCGCCGTGAACGGGTACGGCTGCACGCCCAGCGCGAGCTGCGCCGGCACGCCGCGGCGGCGTAGCAGCACGTACAGCGCGAGCGACTGCTCCAGGCACACGGCGCGGCCGGGGAAGAACGCCGCCGCCACCGCCACACGGTATGCCGTGCTCTCGACCATTTCGGCCCGCGCTCCGCCCATCGCGCCGGTCCCTGCCGCCCGGCGCGCCCACGCGATGGACCTGCCGAAGCCGCGCAGCTTGAGCCGAGCGCGCACCGCCAGCAGCGTGAGGGCGCAGAGGCCGATTGAGGGAGCGGCGGGCGTTCTCATGCGAGGACGATCACGCCGAGGCTGGACAGGCGCGCGAGAAGCGCCAGGCAGTCGGCCTCCAGCTGCGCACGCGGCGCGTCGTACTCCGCCTCCAGCACGTCCACCACGGCGGACGCGGATGTGGCGCCGTCCAGCAGCGTCCAGATGCGCGACGCGACCTCGTCCAGCCCCAGGTACTCCCCGGCGCGAGGGTCCAACAGCACGGTGCGCTCGCCCTCCCCCGCCGCGGAGACGTGGGGCGCGCGTCGGTAGATGGCGTCGAGGGCCACCGGCGGAGCCTGCGTCCGCGTCTTCCGGAGCCAGCCTAACATTCGCGCCTCCATCTCGGCGGAAGGTGAACCACACGTTTACAGACCGATTACGCCGGACCGCATCCGACGACTGACCAACTATAATGCAGATTTCGACGTGTTCAAGGCTTGACATCCTGGATAGTTGACGCTCCAGACGGGCCATAGCGATATGGGGCGCTCGGTCGGCCAACCTACCATCAGCCCCGTTGCCGGCGATGCCTGTGCGTCGTACCTCCAACGAAAAACAGGCCGCCGGATGCGCCGGCGACCTGCCTATATCCACCTTCCACCTGCTTCGAGAGGGTGCTGACCCGCTACACCGCGCCGCGCATGTAGTACAGCAGCGCAATCCCGATCCACACCAGCCCCACGAGCGATGCGAGGATGGGCGGCGACGGCCTCAGGTTGCGGCGCAACCCGCGCTCGGCATTCCAGATTCCGAGCACGCAGCCGGCCAGCACCACCACGTCCAACGCGTACCCTGTCCACGCGCCCGCCGGCCCGATGCCGAGCAACGAGGGCACCGCGCTCACGACCAGCGAGCGCAAGGCCAGCGTGCCCAGGCAGGTGGAGCCGACGCCCGCGATCAGGAGTACGGTCTTGTACCGCCGTGAGCCGGCAGAGCCGGGCAGTTCTTTACGTTCCATGCGGGACGTCACGGTGTGGGGATCAGCACGCTGGGCGCGCACGCGGCAGCCGCTCCCAGGAGCCCGAGTGCAGTCAATCCGGTCTCTCTGCTCACGACGCTCACCGCTGGGGGCCGCTGCCACGTTCGCATCCGCCGCACGACACGTCACCGTTCGAGGTGCCGGTTCCGCAGGATGCTCAGGGGTGGACGTTCGCGTCCGGAAGCTCGACCCACCGACCGGTGCCGAGATTGCCGACCTGTGACTGCGGCGTGGCGCGCACCTCGGCCAGCTTGGACGCGAGCGCCTCCAGGGTGGGCGCAGGCAGACGGCTGGGGGCAACGAATCCCTGTACGATGAGAACCTGGTCGTGCTCCGCGCGGGCATGCGTACGCCGCTCGCGGCGAAGGAGCGCCAGCCCGGCGCCCAGCGCCTGAGGCGTCGCATCTGCCGGCAGCACGATCACGTCGGTCTTGCCGGACTCGAACCGCATCACCAGCACCTCCGCGGAGGGCTCGGGGAAGCTGTCCGGCAGCACCACGTCGACGGGCCCGCGAACGGGGCCCTGCGCATGCAGCTCCGTCCGAAACCCCACCAGCGACGCGGCCAGCACCAGACCACCCGCCACCACGCGCGAGATCGATTTCACCATTGGATTGTTCTCTCTGGAGTAGGATGATGGACGGGAATTCCTAGCTGCCAAGCTTCTCGCAACCGCGCGGCGTGATGGCGACGATCACGGCGTTCGCGTACGTGACGTCCCACGTGCAGAGATACCAATCCTCCAGAAACGGATCGCCACCGCCCCCACCGCCGGCAACGGTTGCGCAAGGCGGTTGATTCGCCCGGTCGCTCGACGGGGCGGCGCTCCCGCCCCATTCCACGAAGCTCCAGTTCACCAGGAACTTGTTGTGAGCCTCGTGATCCGTCTTCCCGAACAGCCCCGTCCCGCACGTCTTGGTGACGGGCACCGTCGCGTACGAGATGAGGTGGTAAATGCCGGGAAGCAGGTGGTCTTCCCCCCGCCGGACCCCGTCGACCTTGAAAACCGACGCCCCAGCAACGGTCACGTCGAGCGAACTCACCATCATGGCGGTCGTGGCTCGGTAATCCATGTCGGCCTCGATGTATCCGAGCCCCGGCTCGAAGCCGACCTTGGTAGTGGCGCTGATGATCAGACTAACGTCCGGCCAGTCCGCCGGAACGCCAGCAGGCAGCCCTCCGGTACTTGGAGGCGTTGGCGGTGGGGGGGTGTCGCCCCCGTCACCCAACGAGCCATTGATCGAGGTGGCGTGGCGGGCAGAGGAGGCATGCGGCCTCGGGTAGATCAGGTCGAGGTTTCGCGGTCCCGACTGCGGCCCGAACACATCAGCACAACCCCAGCATGCGGCGGCGGCGAGAAGGACGGTTGCCGCTTTTCTCATGTGCACTCCTGGGTGAATGTGTGCTCCGGCGCGCAACGCGCCGAACTTCCCGGCATCAACGCGCGGAGTCGCATCGAAGCCGGAAGCGGATGACCAGCGTAGACAGGGATCCCCCGCGGTCCTCGCTCAGGAGCGGTCCAGCCACCGCGATGGTGGACTGGTCCAGGACGGTGGCGGAGAACGGCCCCTTAAAAGGGTTCGGCGTGCGCGCGATCACGACCGGCTTGCCCAAGACGAGGCGGATAATCCGGAGCTCCCCGTCTGAATCCGGCATGCGGTGGTTCAACACCCATACGGGCTCCCGCCGGGGCAAGAGGCCTAGCGAGAAGGCTTGGCTGACGGAGGAGTCGAGCATCACCACCGGCTGGCCTTCCCGGGCTAGACTGGTACGCGCGGGGAACGACATCCCCCCACCATGCCCCACCCGCGACCACCACGTGATGATCTTCCCGCGAGGCGTCTCGAGCGGCGCCGGTTCATAAACCGGCTCCTCGCCTCCGCGGACGATCCGCCGGCCCGTATCCCACGCTTCGCCACGGCGATGCAAGAACAGCGAGTTGCTGTCGTGGGTTCCGGGCTCCGCGAACGCCCGAACGATGGCGATCTCCATCTCATTGTCGGTCCAGCCGGTGAACTCCACGTACGCGGCGTCGTCGACGGGCAAGCGCTCGTACGTCCAAACACCATTGTTCCGCTCGAACACCGCCACGGAGGATGTTCGCGACGAATCGGTGCGAACGGCCCAGGCGAAGTTGCCATGCCGGTACTGCAGCTCCGAGGAGTGGGATGGATTGATGGCCTCGTTCAGAGTGGCCGGAAGCTCGGTCAACGGGCTCCAGCCGCGGGGCGAGAGGGTGGCGAACCAGAGGTGGGCGATGGTGCCGCGGTTGGGGAAATGGTACTCCGGCGTCATCTCGGCGAAGATGACGCCCCAGGTGGCGTTGCCAGTCGGCACGGCGCGGACGAGCCCAATCCGTGAGGCGGGGATGGGCGATGGAATCATCCGCCCGGTCCCGGCGCCGGTGATCAGCGCGCCGAACACGGTGTCTCTCCCCTCCAGGCGGTACTGGCCAGACGCAGTGGTTCCCCACAGGAAGGTCGGCGAACCCGCGAGGAGCGTCACCGCGCCCGCGGTGGACGTCGCCATCGGCTCCACGTAGAGAATCTGTCCGGGCCCCACGGTCAGCGGCTGGCGCGACATCTCCCGAACCGGGCAGGAGCCGGCGACGGATGGTACGGTTTGCGCCGCTCCGTCTCCCCCGAACACGATGGTGAGGAAAGCGCAGACGGTAACCACACCGCCCGGTAATGCCCCCGGCCGATGGCTCCGCAGATCAGGCGATTTCCTGAGTACTTCCCTCATCCACGATCTCCTGTTTCGAAGCTGAAGGCTCGGCTGCGGGATAGCTGACGGACATTCGGGTGCGGCTCAGAGGACGCAGCTCGCGCTCGTGATCTCAACACGGATCAGCAGACACCAACCGTGGACGACACGCGTATCGTCCCGATTGGCCCGACGCATCGGCCAAGAGCTTCCCACGGCGCCGGCGTGCCTGCGCGTGCGTTCCATCAAAGCAAAGCGGAAGATGGGTACTGAGCCGAAGGCGGGTGAAGCGTCGGGCGAATAACTAAGGACGTAAATTTAGTCGCGCAAGGGTTCGATTTACGCGCATGACTCTCAACCACCTGAGACAGCTACCTTTGCTGACACCCACCTGGCTGCGCAACCGAGGGATGGCCGCCCTTATGTGTTTCTTTTCGAAAAGCTTATACCGGGGTCTACAGATTCGGCGCGTGAAGTAGAACAGTCTTCTGTTTCCTCCACGCGGCAGATGGTAATCGCGCGTGTGACGAAACTCGGAACGCGTACACAGCTTGCCCGTCGGCCGCTGCTCGGACTCGCTGGAACGACGACGACCCCAGCGCATACTGCTGGGGCCGTACGAAGTCGCATCTTCTGCCGTTCATCTACCGTGACTTGCAGTGATGCGGTTTCGTGTGTGCCGGACTCGCGTCACGCCAGCTCCACCTCCGAGGTGTCGGCGATGCGGAGGGTGGTGGGTAGATCGATGCTCACGGGGTCGGCGGCCCCCGGCGTCTCGGCGGTGCGGCGGGCGTAGGGGAGGGTGAAGACGAAGGTGCTCCCGGCGCCCTCCACGCTCTCCACCCAGATGCGCCCGCCGTGCGCCTCCACGATGCCGCGGGCGATGGAGAGGCCCAGGCCCACGCCGCGCCGGTCCCCCGCCCCGGCCTGCCAGAAGCGCCCGAACACGTGCGGCACCTGGCTGGCGGGGATGCCGGGCCCGGTGTCCTGGACCGCGACGCGCACCTCGCCGCCCGCCGCGGTGCAGCGCAGGGAGATGCGCCCGCCGGACGGGGTGAACTTGATGGCGTTGCCCACCAGGTTCGACACGACCTGGAGCACCCGGGCGGCGTCCATGCGCACCGGCGTGATCCCGCCCTCCACCTCGTGCGCGAAGGCGATCCCGCGTGCTTGGGCGAGCGGCGAGAGCATGCCCGCGGCCTCGGCGAGGACGCCGCGGATGCTCTCGTCGCGCGCGTCGAGCGCCAGCTTGCCGCCGGCGATGCGCGTGACCTCCAGCAGGTCCTGGATGAGCTGGTTCATGCGCTCGGAGATGCGGAGCACGGTGTCCAGCGGCTTGCGCTGCTCGGGCGCGGCGTCCTCGGCCAGCAGCTGCGCGGCCATGCGGATGGTGTTGAGCGGGTTGCGCAGGTCGTGCGCGACCACGCTCAATATCTCGTCGCGCGCGCGGGTGGCCGCGAGCGCGTCGTGGTAGAGCTGCGCCTTCTCTACCGCGCCCATCACGCGGCGCGCCAGCTCCTCCGCCAGGTCCAGGTCGTGCGTGTCCAGCGCGGGCCGCGGGCCGGCGGTGGCGAGCGTGACGGAGCCGAGCACGCGCCCCGCGGCGACGAGCGGCACGCTGGCCACGGAGCGCGGCGCCAGCGCGCGAAGAAGCTCGCGCTCCGCCTCGTCCGCGCAGGGGTCGGGGCCCAGCTCGGCCTCCACGTCGGCCATCAGCACGAACTGGCCGCCGGTCCACTCGGCCGCGCGAGGATGGCTGAGCGGCAGCGCGCCGCCCCACGCGTGGGGGTGGGCGTGCAGCAGCGCCTCGCGCTCCGGGTCCACGTGCGCGGCTGCCACGCGGGCGGGCGGCGCATCTCCATCCCCCAGCTCCACCACGAACGAGTCGGCGAGCTGCGGCACGCCCAGGCGCGCGACGGTGGCGAGCAGCGTCCGCCAGTCGAACGACAGGCTGAGCACGCGGCTGGCCTCGGCAAGGAACGCGGCGCGGCGCCCCGCATCTTCCGCCCGTTGACGTGCCGCGGCCTGCTCCAGGTGCAGGAAGCGCGTATGGAGCAGGTTGCGGATGCGCAGCGTCACCTCCACCGCGTCCAGCGGCTTGGTGAGGAAGTCGCTGGCTCCGCCCGCCAGCGCACGGAGCTTGACCTGCGCCGTGATGTCGGCCGTGAGGACGAGGATGGGAAAGTAGCCGCCGCCGGCGTGCGTCTCCCGCAGCCGGCGCATCACCTCGAACCCGTCCATGTGGGGCATGTGCAGGTCGAGGAGAAGCAGGTCCGGCGCGAGGTCGGCGAAGCGCTCCAGCGCATCGCGCGGGTCCTGGGTGCAGACGACGTTCTCGTAGCCCTCGTCGGCCAGCACCTCCTGGAGGAGCTGGAGGTTGGCGGGCTCGTCGTCCACCACCAGGATGGCTGCGGTGCGCACGTCGCGCGCGGTGCCCGGAGCGTTCATGCGGCGCCTCCCGTTTCGGCGAGCGACCGGTCCACCGTCTCCATGAACCGGTCCAGGTCCAGCGGCTTGGTCATGTATCCCTGCGCCCCGGCGGCCCGCAGCCGCTCCACCTGCCCCGGCGTGGCGTCCGCGCTGATGACGACCACGGGCGTGCGTGCGGTGCGCGGGTCGGCGCGCAGGCGGCGCAGCACCTCGGCGCCGGGCAGGTCGGGGAGATGCAGGTCGAGCAGGATCAGCTCCGGCGCGTGCTCCCAGGCCAGGTCCAGCCCCATCCGCCCCTGCATGGCCGAGAGCAGGGTGATCTCCGGGCGGCTGGAGAGCAGCGACTCCACCAGCGACAGGTTCGCCAGGTTGTCCTCCACGTACAGCACCGTGGCGGGCCGCGCCTCACCCGGAGCGGCGGATGCGCGGGGGACGGGCGAAGACGCGGCGATGCGCTCCACCGGGTCGGCCGCGGCGGGCAGCTCGACCCAGAAGCTGCTGCCCTCGCCCAGCATGCTCTCGGCCTCCAGCGTGCCGCCCATCGCCTCGGCGAGGCGGGCGGAGAGGGCGAGGCCCAGACCGGTGCCCTCCACCTCGGTCGCCTCGGCGCCGAGGCGCGCGAACGGGACGAACAGCTCGGCCATGCGCTCGCGGGGAATGCCGCGCCCCGTGTCGTGGACCCCGATGCGCAGGCGGCCGTTCTCGCCCGGCGCCCAGGTCACGCGCACGGTGCCGCCGGGGCGGTTGTACTTGACGGCGTTGGAGAGGAGGTTGAGGAGGAGCTGCGCCAGCCGCTGCCGGTCGGCGTGCACCCACAGGCCGGGGGCGGGCTCCGGGTCCGCGAGCTCGCAATCGTGCTGGGCGGCCAGCGGGCGGATCAGGTTCACCGCCTCGGCCAGCGCGGTGTCCACCCGCACCGGCTCTACCGACAGCGCGGCGCGGTCCGCTTCGATGCGGGCGATGTCGAGCACCTCGTTGATGAGGTTGAGCAGGTGCCGCCCCGCGCGGAGGATCTGGTCCAGCGAGCGGCGCTGCTCCGGCGTGGGCTCGCGGCGCTCCATCAGCTGTGCGAAGCCGAGGATGCTGTTCATGGGCGTGCGCAGCTCGTGGCTCATGCGGGACAGGAACTCGCTCTTCGCGTGGTTCGCCGCCTCGGCCGCCTCGCGCGCGCGCTCGGCCTCTTCCCTCGCCAGCTCCAGCGCCTCCACGCCGCGCCGCCGCTCGGTGATGTCGCGCGTGTTCACCAGCACGCCCTCGCCGGGGCCCGTGGGCGAGAGCGTGCAGCCCACCGCCTCCACCACGCGCCACGAGCCGTCGCGGTGCAGGAAGCGGAACGAGGCGGAGCGCGCCTGGCCCGGGTTCTCGGCCACCTCGCGCAGCCGGTCCACCACCATCGCCGCGTCTTCCGGGTGGATGAACTCGAACGCGCTGCGGCCCACCATCTCGTCCTGCGTGTAGCCGAACAGCCGCTCCACGGCGGGGCTCTGGTAGTCGAAGCTGGCGTCGGGCGCCAGGATGGTCACCAGGTCCGACGCGTTCTCGATCACCGC
>DASRQW010000441.1 GCA_035696245.1 Longimicrobiaceae bacterium
CCCGTCCGCCCCGCATCGCCGCAGGGCGAATCGGGAGATGCGCATCTACCCGTCCAGTCGGCAGATGTCGGATCATCGGGCGACGCGACCACATCCACTGTCCCCGCGCAGTCCGTCACCGCCCCGGCCGATGCGGGAGGGACGAACGGGCGATCGGTAGATGCGCTGCCGTCCATCTCACGGGCAGCCGACGCTCGTCCATCGCTGGAAACGTCGGCGGACCCGCGTGACACCGCGGCGGAATCGGCGGATGCGGGGCAGGGGTCGGGCGCCTCGGGAGATGCACATCTACCGGCAGGTGCAGTGCACCCCGGCAGCGCCTCCGCAGATACAGCTCGGTCGCGCGACGAATCGGGGGATGTGGGGCGGGGGGGTGCGTCGGGAGATGCGAAGCCGTTTGGGGATGCGCATCTCCCGATCGACCCTGCGGTTGCGGATGCCGCGGGGCGGACGATGGTGCTGCATCCCCGCCAGTCGTTCGCGGCGTGGAGGGAGACGGTGCGGGGGCGGTCGCTGTCGTGGAAGCCGGCGGAGGTGCGCGCGGCGGCTGAGCTGCGGGGGCGCATCGTGGACGTGGTCCTGCGCAACGCGGACCAGCTCGCCACCGTGAACGCCGAGCTCCAGCGCAGCAACGAGGAGCTGGACGCCTTCACGTACATCGCGTCGCACGACCTGAAGGAGCCCCTGCGCGGCATCCACAGCTTCTCGCGCATGCTCATGGAGGACCGCGGCGAGGCGCTGGCGCCCGAGGGCCGCGAGCAGGTGGAGACGCTGCTGCGGCTGAGCGCCCGCATGCACGGCATGCTGGACTCGCTGCTGCTGTACTCGCGCGCCGGCAAGCTGGAGCTGCGCCGCACGGACGTGGACCTGCACGAGCTGGTGGCCGAGGTGCTGGACACCCTGGCCAGCCGCCTGGCCGAGAAGGGCACAGACGTGCGCGTTCCCCGCCGCCTGCCCACGCTGCGCTGCGACCCCGTGCGGGCCGGCTCGGTCTTCCAGAACCTGATCAGCAACGCCATCAAGTACAACGACGCCGGGAGCCCGTGGGTGGAGGTCGGCTACGCCGAGCAGGGGGAGGGCCGGCCGCACGTGCTGTACGTGCGCGACAACGGCATCGGCATCGACCCCAAGCACTGGGACGCGGTGTTCCGCATCTTCAAGCGGCTGCACGGGCGCGACAAGTTCGGCGGCGGCGCGGGGGCCGGGCTCACCATCGCGCGGCGGCTGGTGGAGCGGCACGGAGGACGCATATGGCTGGAGTCGGCGCCCGGCGAGGGGACCACTTTCTTCTTCACCCTGCAAGCCGACCCATGCAGCTGAGACCACGCACCGCGGGCCCCATCCTCATCGTGGAGGACAGCGACGAGGACCATGCGGCGCTCGCCTGGGCCATGCGCAAGCTGGAGCTTCACCACGAGACCGTGCGTTGCCGTGACGGCGACGAGGCGCTGCGCTGGCTGCGCCGCACCGGCGAGCACGCCGCCCGGCCCGAGGGCAACCCCGGGCTGGTGCTGCTGGACCTGAACCTCACCGCCACCGACGGCTGCGAGGTGCTGGCCGAGATCAAGAAGGACCCGGGCCTGCGCACCATCCCCGTGGTGGTGTGGACCACCTCTTCCAACCCCGTGGACGTGCACCGCTGCTACCACTCGGGCGCCAACAGCTACGTGCTGAAGCCGCTGGACATGGACACCTTCCTGCACGAGGTGCAGGCCCTGGCCCGCTACTGGTTCGGCGTGGTGATGCTGCCCACGGAGGTGGACCGGTGAGCGCGGCGGACGCCCGCACCGTCCTGCTGGTGGAGGACAGCCCGGAAGACGCGGTGGAGCTGCGCCGCCTGCTCGCCCGCGCGCGCGAGCCGTTCGAGGTGGTGCACGCCGCCACCGGCGCCGAGGGCCTGGCGCTCGTCCGCGACACCAAACCCGCGTGCGTGCTGCTGGACTTCCACCTGCCGGACATGGACGCCGGCGAGTTCCTGGACGCCCTGCGCAGGCAGGGCGGCGGCAGGCTGCCGGTGCCGGTGGTCACGCTCACGGGCCAGGAAGACGGCCGCTCCGCCACGGCGGCGCTGGCGCAGGGCGCGCAGGACTACGTGGTGAAGGGCACCTTCACCGCGCAGGGCCTGGGGCGGGCCATCGAGAACGCGGTGGAGAAGTTCGCCATCCAGGCCGAGCTGGAGGAGAAGCGCGTGGCGCTGGAGGTGCGCAACATCGAGCTGGAGGCGCTGCGCAACGAGCTCCAGGCCAACCTGGTGGAGCTGGCCGACGCCACGCGCGCCAAGGACCAGTTCCTC
>DASRQW010000442.1 GCA_035696245.1 Longimicrobiaceae bacterium
GGTGATGCCGCGCGGCTTCTGGTTCCCGGACCCCACGATCCGCATCTGGACCGCGCAGCCGCTGCGCGAGGGCAGCCGCTCCGGCAACTACGCCCTCGTGGGCCGCGCCGCGCCGGGGATGAGCCCGGAGCACATGGAGCCGCAGCTGGCCGCGATCACCCGGTTCCTGGGCGAGAACTTCCAATACCCGGCGCAGTGGGACAAGACGAAGAACGCCGCGCTCACGCCCGTGCGGAGCTACCTCCTCGGCAGCCTGACCCCCGTGCTGACGGCGACGCTCGCTGCGATGGCCGTGCTGCTGCTGATGGCGTGCGCGAACGTGGCGGCGCTGATGCTGGGCCAGGTGGACCGGCGCACGACGGAATTCGCGGTACGCACGGCGCTGGGGGCCGAGCGGCGGCGGCTCACGCAGCAGCTCGTGGCGGAGGCGGTGCTGGTGGGCCTGCTCGCCGGCGCGGCCGGCGCGGTGCTGGCGGCCGCGGGCTTCCGCCTGCTCGTGGGCGCGCTGCCGCTGGGCGCATGGGCGGAGCGGGCCACGCTGAGCTGGACGCTGTTCGGGACGGCGATGGCGGTGGCGGTCGTCGCGGCGGTCGCGGTGTCGCTGGTGCCCGCGTTCGCGCTGTGGCGGGGCGAGCTGCGCGGGGCGCTGGCGCGTTCGCGCACGTCCGGCATCGCCGGGCGGGGGATGCGGATGGAGAGCGCTCTGGTGGTGGGCGAGGCCGCGCTGGCGGTGCTGATGGCGGCGGGCGCGGCGCTGCTCATCCGCAGCGTGGTCAAGCTGTACGCCATCGACCCCGGCTTCGAGCCGGCGGGCGTGGCTGTCGCGAACGTCACCTTCCCCGCGCAGATGCAGGACGCGCAGCGCATCCGGGTGCTGGGCGAGCTGGCGCGGCAGGCGGTGGCGCTGCCGGGCGCGCAGGCCGCCTCGGTGTCCCAGAAGCTGCCGCTGACGGGCGGCGGCAACAGCTTCGACATCGGCATCCCCGGCCATCCCGAGCTGGACGGGACCACGACCTTCTTCCGCGTCGTCTCGCGCGACTACGTGCAGACGCTGGGCATGCGGGTGCGGCAAGGCCGCGGCTTCGTGAGCACTGACCGCGCGGACAGCACGGGCGCCATCGTCATCACCCAGTCTCTCGCGGCCAAGTACTTCGCCGGGAGGGACCCCATCGGCCAGCGCATCACCGGCGGGTTCGGGGGCGGAACGGTGGTGGGCGTGGTCGACGACGTGGCCGAGGCCAAGCTCACCGACGAGCCCGCGCCCGCGCAGTACCTGCTCTACGACGGCTCGCCTTACACGGCCGACAACCAGTCGCTGCTCGTGAGGATGAAGCCCGGCGGCGACCCCGAGGCGCTGCTGCCCGCGCTGCGGCGGCTGGTGGAGCGCGCCGCGCCCGGCGTGGCCGTGCAGGAGCTGACGACGATGGACCGGCTGTTCACCAAGGCGGTGGGCCCCGCCCGGCAGATGATGGGGCTGCTGTCGATCATCGCCGTGCTGGCGCTGGTGCTGGGCGCCATCGGCATCTACGGCACCATCTCGCACTTCGTGGACGGGCGGCGGCGAGAGTTCAGCATCCGCATCGCACTGGGGCTGGCGCCGCGGCGGGTGGTCTGGCAGGTGGTGCGGCGGGGCGCCGGGCCGGTGCTGGGCGGGCTCGTTCTCGGAGCGGCCGGCCTGCTCGTGCTGGCGCGCGTGCTGGCCTCGTTCCTGTACCACGTGGGCACGGCGGATCCCGTGTCGCTGGCCGGGGCGGGCGCGGCGCTGCTGGCGGTCGGCCTCGTGGCCGCGTGGGTGCCCGCGTACCGCGCCAGCCGCTCGGACCCGGCGCTGGCGCTGCGCGAGCAGTGAGCGGGCGACGAACGTGAGGGAGACGAGATGAACGGGGACGTGCCACTGGGCGTGTGGGAGGAGCAGGTGCTGCTGGCCGTGGTGCGGTGCGCGGCCGCGGCGTACGGGATGGCCGTGCGCCGCGAGCTGGAGGCCGCCACGGACCGCGAGGTCGCCATCGGCGCCGTGTACGCCACGCTGGACCGCGCGGAGGCGAAGGGCTGGGTGACGTCGTCGCGCGCGGACGTGGAGGGGCAGTCGCGCCGTGTGTTCGCCCTCCTTCCCCGCGGCGCCCGCGCGCTCGCTGGAACGCGTGCCCTCCGCGAGCGCCTGTGGCACGGCGTGAACCTCCAGCCCCTCCTCGCCTGATCGCAGATCGGTTCGGGAGATGAAGATCAGCGGAGCCGCGTCGTCCGATGCGGCTCCGCTTCTCATTCCCATCTGCCGGCCGATGAACGGCGGACGGGGGATTCACCTCGGATGAGCAGCGGCGCCTCGTCCAACAAAACTTCGGCTCACGTGTCTCTGGCCGGCTCCTTGCCGGGCGGCAGGGAGATGCCGTTCCAGCCAGGACGGTGCGGAACCGACACGGGAGATGAGCAGATGGCCATGATGGACGAGCTGGTGTCGCAGATCAGCGCGCGGGCGAACATCCCGCCGGAGCAGGCCCGCCATGCCGCGCACGCCGCGGTCGAGTTCCTTGACGGCCGCCTTCCCGGCCCGCTCAAGGGCCACCTCGGCAGCATGCTGGGTGACAGCGCGACGCACGCCGCGCCGCGGGCCGGTGCACCGGCCGGCGGGCAGCCCGGAGCCGCGCAGCCCGGAGCTCCGCAGCACCACGACGGCCCCGACCTGGGCGGGCTCGCGGGCAAGCTGGGCGGACTGCTGGGGGGCTGAGGCGCGGGGAAGCGGCCATCCGCGACAGATTCGCTACCGAGGCGCCATGAGGAACGTGAGCCCCGACACGAGGCTTGCGCTTTCGACCGGCGCCTTGTAGGCTGTACCCCGCGCCGTAAAGGCGCAGACCTGCCTGCGTAAGAATACCTCGCCAGTCCACGCTCCGGTCGCCGAAACGAGCTCTCAAGCCTGACAGCTGATCCAAATCGTCCTGCACGGCAATCGCGCCTTCGCACCGGCACGATCAGGACATTTTTCTCTCAGAATATTCATCGACTTAGCCCTCGTGAAGGGCTTTACCGGCGGCAGCTTGCCGCCACGATTACAACCTCCGCACGAAAGAGGAAAGATGCGCAACGCGTTGAAGTGGGGGACGGCATCGCTCGTCCTGCTCGCGAGCACCGGCTGCTACCACGCGGTGGTGGACACCGGCCGCCCCGCGACCGGGCCGGTGATCGAGAAGCAGTGGGCGAACTCGTTCCTGTACGGCCTGGTGCCGCCCGCCGTCGTGCAGACCGCCTCCGCCTGCCCGAACGGCGTGGCCGTGGTGGAGACCCAGCACTCGTTCCTCAACGAGGTCGCAGCCGGGCTCACCTTCGGCATCTACACGCCCATCACCATCACCGTCCGCTGCGCGGGCGCGGGCTCGGCGATGGCCCCCTCCGGCAACGCCGTCGTGACCGTCGCGGCGGGCGCGAGCGAGGAGGAAGAGGCGGTGGCTCTCCAGGCTGCGGCCACCCGCTCGGTTCGCGAGAACGCGCCGGTGATCGTCACCTTCGCAGGCGGCGCGAAGTAGTCCTCGGCCGTCCAGACACAGCCGGCGCGGCGAGTCCAACGTCATCCCGCCGGCCCGTACCCCTTCCTCGACACACGACATCATGAAGAATCGGATCAAAGCAGGGCTCCTCGCGCTCGTCGTCGGCCTCGCCGCGTGCTCCGGCGACTCCACCGGCCCCAGCAACGCGAAGCTTTCGGGCGCGTGGTCGTTCTCGGTCAGCAACTTGTCCGGGTCAGGCCTCGCCAACTGCAACGTCGCGGGTCTGACGCTGAACCTCACGCAGTCCGGCTCCTCGTTCTCCGGCACATACACACCGGGCACGCTCACCTGCCCGGGCGTGGGCGCCACATCGTTCAGCGGCGGCACCGTCGTGAACGGGACCGTCAACGGCAACAACGTCACGTTCAACCTGGACGACCCTTCGTTCCACAACACGGGGACACTCAACGGGTCCGGGATCAGCGGCACCACGCTGGTCCAGACGTCGAGCGGCAACCTCACGGGCACGTTCAGCGCGGTCAAGCAGTAGACGGCTCGCGCCGACATCGCACGACGAAAAACGGAGCCGCATCCCTCGCGAGATGCGGCTCCGTTCGTTCTTCATCCTCCGATCCAACCGATCTATCCCCCAGTAGCTCTACCGCTCCTGCACGCGCCGCACGATCCAGGCGAGCAGCGCCAGCACGCCGGAGACGACGATGATGGCGGGGCCCGTGGGGAGGTCGAACGGCACCGAGAGGCAGAAGCCGACCACCGCCGCCAGCAGGCCGGAGCCGACGGAGACTGCGAACGTGCCCGTCATGCTGCGGGCGGCCAGCATGCCGGTGACCGCGGGGAGCACCAGGAAGTTGAACACCAGCATCACGCCCGCGAACTGCATGGCGAAGGCGATCACCAGGCCCAGCGTGAGGTACAGCAGCAGGTTCCACGCGTCCACGCTGAACCCCAGCGTGCGCGCCGTCTCGCGGTCGAACGAGACGAAGAGGAACTCCTTGTAGAACACGAGATGCAGCAGCAGCACGGGCACGCTCACGCCCAGCAGCACCAGCGTGTCCGTGGCCGTGATGCCCAGGATGTTGCCCTGCAGGAAGATGTCGTGCGCCTCGCCCGTCGCCGCTTTCGCGATGAGCAGGATGCCCGCCGCCGCGGCCACGGCATACGTGACGCCGATGGTGGCGTCCTGCGGCACGCGCCCCCGTCCGCCGCCCATGCCGAAGAAGAGCGCCCCGGCCAGGGTGACGACGAGAGAGAGCGCCACCGGATGCGTCGCGGCGCCCGCCGCCCAGCCCATGCCGCCCAGCCACAGCGCCAGCGCGATCCCGGCAGACGAGAGTTCGGCCAAGGCGGCGCCCACGAAGACGATGCGGCGCATCACCACGTACACGCCCAGCACCGAGCAGGCGAGCGCGATCACCAGCGCGCCCCAAAGCGCGTCCTTGAAGAGGAAGACTGCATCAAACACGGCCGCCTGCCTCTCCCGCGGGCGCGCGCCGCGCCAGCACGATGCGGTGCCCGTTGAACGAGTCGACCTCCACCGGAATGCCGTACATCTCGCTCAGCGTCGCCTCCGTCATGATCTCGTCCACCGTCCCGATGCGGAAGCCGCCGCCCACCACCAGGGCGATGCGCTCCACGTAGTTGGCCACCTCGTTCAGCGCGTGGCTCACCATGATCACCGTCAGTCCGTCGCGCTCGTGCAGCTCGCGCACGAGGCCCAGGATCTGGGTGGTGGAGACCAGGTCCATGCCGTTCGTGGGCTCGTCCAGGATCAGCACGTTGGGCTCGCCCACCAGCGCGCGGGCGATGAGCGTGCGCTGCTTCTGGCCCCCGGACAGGTCGGCCAGGTGCCGGTCCGCAAGGTCGGGAATGCCCACGTGCTCCAGCGCGGCCTGCGCGCGGGCCCGGTCGTCCTTCCCCGGCCGCCGGCCCAGGCCGATTCGGTCGTAGCGGCCCATCATCACCACGTCGGTGACCTTGAGCGGGAAGTTGTAGTCCACCTGGTCGCGCTGCGGCACGTAGCCGAACCGCAGCGCCGGGTCCAGGCGGATGGTGCCCGTCATGGGCTTGAGCGAGCCCAGGATGCCCCGCAGAACCGTGGTCTTCCCCGCACCGTTGGGTCCCACGAGGCCCAGGAAGTCTCCCTCGGCGATGCCGAAGTCCAGGCCGCTCAGGATGGGGCGCCGCCCGTAGCCGAGCGTCACCCCCTGGAAGCTGACCAGCTCGCTCATCGCAGCGCGGCGGCCAGGCGGCCGATGTCGTACTGCATCAGCGAGACGTAGTCGCCCACGCCCTGGCGCACGCCGCCCACGGAAGGCGGCAGGATCAGCACGGTGGCGCCGGTGCGCTGCGCCACGAAGTCCGCCATGCGCTTGTCGTAGAAGGGCTCCATCACGATGGTCTTGGCCCCGGTGCGGCGCATGGTGGCGATCACGCCCGCTAGGTGCGACGGCGACGGCGGAACGCCCGGCTTGGGCTCCATGAACGCCACGATGTTCATTCCGTTGTACTCGGCGAAGTAGCGCCAGCTGGTGTGCCAGGCCACGACCGGCTTTCCGCGGATGGCGGCCAGCTGCGCCGTCCACCCCCGCTCGGCCGCGTTCAGCCGGTTCTCGAAAGCCGTCTCGTTCGCGCGGTAGACCGAAGCCCCCGCGGGGTCGAGCTGCACGAAGCGGTCGCGGAACAGCCGGGCGATGCGGCGGCCGTTCTCGGGGTCCAGCCAGTAGTGCGGGTTGCCCATGGGGTGCACGTCGCCCTGGCTGCGGTCCACGTCGCCCTGCGCGCGGTCCAGCACGGGGATGGCGCGCGACACGTCCAGGTAGCCCGCACCGCCCGGGCGCACCTTGGGGTTGCGCGCGCCGTCGATCAGCAGCGGCATCCACCCGATCTCCAGGTCCAGGCCCACGAACGCGAACACGTCGGCATTGCGCAGGCGCAGGATGAAGCTGGGCTTGGCCTCCACGAAGTGCGGGTCCTGGTATCCCTCGCTGATGTGCACCACGCTGGTGCGCGCCCCGCCCACCGCCATGGCGATGTCGGCCAGGTCGGTGGTGCTGGTCACCACGTTCAGCTTCCGCTGGGCGGCCGCGGGCTGGGCGGCGAGGCCCAGCGCGGCGGCGAGCGCCAGCATCTTTCGAATGTTCATCTCGATCCGTCTCCCGTTGTGCGGAATGGGTGTGACTCACTGCGTCGTGTGATGTCGATCTACCGTCGTGCGATGCCGTGGGGCATCAGAACGGATGCGGCTTGTGCGGGCCCAGGGCGAACGTGGCCTGCACGAGGAAGCGGTTCACGCCGTCCAGCCCGCCCGGCATGTAGCGCTCGTAGCCCGCGGTGAGCTTGCTGAACTCGCTGGGGAAGAACTCCAGGTATCCAGAGACGGCGTTCAGCGCATCTCCATCGTTCTCCGGGTCCTGCACCCAGTCGTAGCGGCTGCCGATGAAGCTGCGCGGCCCCACCTGGTAGCGGGCGAAGACGTACGCGCCGTTGTAGTTGCGCGTGGGGCCCAGGAAGACGTCGGATTCGTCCACGGGGTCGCCGTTGATCTGCCGCATGAACTCGCCCTGGAGCATGAAGGACTTGTACAGGCCCTGCTCCAGCGGGCGCCAGCGGTAGGTGAGGTCCACGCCCAGCGTGGTCTGCCGCGCGGCGACGGCGGTCAGCTCGCTCGTGGCGAACACGGCGGGCTGCGCGCGGCGGCCGGTCATGGCGCTGGCCGACAGCTCGAAGTTGGTGCTCTGCGAGATGTCCACGTAGTTGCGCAGGCGGGCGGAGAAGCCCAGGCCGCCCAGGCTGCGGTTCACCGGCTCGCGCGTGACCAGGCTGTCGGGGGATTGGCCCAAGCGGTCGACGGCGGTGACCTGCAGCTCCTGGTAGAAGCCGAAGGGCGAGAACACCTTGCTGCCCGCGATGCCGGTGCCCTTGAGCCCGTCGTCGCTCAGGAAGCGCTGGATGACCCACGGGTACTCGATGGTGTGCAGATCGTGCCGGTGCGTGGTGTTCTGCTTGCCGAACGGCATGAGGAAGCGGCCCAGCCGCGCCTCCAGCCCCGCGGGCAGCGACGTGGTGGTCAGGTACGCCTGCTCGATGGAGATGCCCTCCTGGTCCGAGATGCCTAGGAAGACGTCGCCGCGGAAGTACGGGTCCACCACGGCCTGCACGGCGAGTTCCACCTCGCGGACGGCGAAGCGCTCGCCGCCCGGCTGCGTGCTGCCCTTGGGCGAGAGGTCGCCCACCAGGTCGCCCACCGCGCTGAAGTCCGGCAGCAGGCGCGGGTTGGTGGGGCCGCCGCTGCCCGCCTGCGCGGGGCGGCCGTTCTCGGCGGTGGTGGGGGTGGACGGGGTGCCGGCCGCCTCCAGCTCGCGCACGGCGGCGATGGAGTCGGCGCGCGCGGCGCTGTCGGCGCGGGCCACGCTGTCCGGGTTGGCAGGCGTGGGGACAGGGGTCTGCTGGGCCGCTGCGGCGGTGGCCGTGGCGGCGAGAAGCGCGAGTAAGCCGTAGATGGCTCGCATGATTCGATGGTGAGCGGGTGCTGGACGATGCTGCGCGAGACCTGCGCCGCACGCCGGCCCGTGGGGCACGGGCGTGCGGAAGCGGAGCCCTCGCGCCCGTCCATCCGCTTGCTCCGCGTTCGATCCGCCGGCTCGAGGGTCGGGGGACGGACTGCGGCCATGCAGAGTGGATGCCCGGATGCCCACCACGTCGCGGACGCGGTCGCTCCCCGGCGGATGCAGGGGAGACGGACGGTCCACGGACGCGGGGTCCGGGTGGTGCGAAGGGCTCTTAGGCCTGTGCTGGGGGTGCCCGCGCCTGGACCGGCGCGTGGCTTACGGGAAGGTAGCCGGTCTCGGCCGCGGCGTAGGCGGCGTGCGACTGGGCGGTGAGCTGCGGGAGCACCGACTCGCCCGCGGGGAGCGAGACGGCGTGGAAAGCCTGGCAGACGGCGCAGTCGCGCTCGTTGTGCGCGGGCGCCGCGGGGCGCTTGGAGCCGCCCTGCGCGTCCGAAGCGTCGCCGCCGCCGGCTGCGGGAGCAGAGAGCGCCGCCGCCTCGCCGAACTGTGCGTCGGCAGTGGCGTGCACCCACGGACCCACCGCGCCGCCTGCGAACTGCAGGAGAGCGGCGAGCAGAAGGCTCAGACGAGCCCAGCCGGGAAGGTGCGCGCGCGTGTTCATGAAGCCGAGCCGTACCCCCACCGCGTGGGTTGAGTTCCCCGCACTGTCCTCTCCCGGCGTCACATCACCCCGCCCGAAGAAGGGTACACATCCGCTATCCATCTACTGCGCAAGACGATGTGTGCCGCATCTACCGGCTGGAGTTCCTCACCTGTTTCCGCGGCGCCGGCGCTACCGCCAGGCACTCACCGCCCCGGACCGGTAGGGGCCCGACCTGCGTGTCGGCCCGCGCCTCAGCGGCGAAGATGCCCAACCGACGCCATCGGACTGCGGCAGCGACCGTACGCGGTTCCGATGCCAGGCCGCGGAACCGCGGTCGCACACGCAGGTGCGACCCTACCGAGCGGGGGCGTCCACATCGGTCCATGCACATCTACCTAATCGACCAACGAATCCGCGTCTATCGTCCTAACGCCGTGCGGGTCAGGCGGTTGCGCGGAAGTCGCGGAGGCGGCGGAGGTTCTCGCGGTCGCTGCCGGTGTGGTCCTCCAGCTTGGGCGTCTCCAGCACCTTGGGCACGCCCGCGAACCGCTCGTCGCGCATGAGGCGGCGGAAGGGCTCGGGCGTGAGAAAGCCGTCCCCGATCCACTCGTGGCGGTCCTTGCGAGTGCCCAGGTCGTGCTTGCTGTCGTTGAGGTGGAACGCGCGCAGCCGCTCGAACCCGATGGTGTCGCCGAAGCGCGCCATCACCCCGTCGTAGTCGCCGCGCAGGTCGTAGCCCGACGCGAACACGTGGCACGTGTCGAAGCACACGCCCACCCGCGACCGCAGCGCCTCGGGGATCAGGTCGATGATGCGCGCCAGCTCCTCGAACGTGCAGCCCAGCACCTTGCCCGCGCCCGCCGTGGTCTCCACCAGCACCACGGTGCTGCCGCCCGCCTCCTCAAGCGCGCGGCCGATGGCCTCGGCGTTCTGCAACAGGCCACGCTCGCGGTCGCCGTCGGTGGCGTTGCCGGGGTGCGTGACCAGGAAGTGCACGCCCAGCGACCGGCAGCGCGTAAGCTCCTGCACGAACGACGCATACGACTTCTCGAACAGCGCCGGGTCGTGCGAGGCCAGGTTGATCAGGTACGAGTCGTGGGAGATGACCGTGCCGATGGTGCGCTCCACGCACGCGGACGAGAACGAAGCGCACAGCGCGTCGTCCACCGCGGGCTCGCGCCACTGGTTGGGCGTCTTGGTGAAGAGCTGGAGCACGGCGGCCCCGATCTCGTGCGCGCGGCCCGGCGCGGTGTGGCACCCGCCGGCGGTGGAGACGTGCGCGCCCAGCTCGTCGGGCGCGGCCGCTACTTCGTTCGTGCTCATATCGCGATGCTCGACAGGTCGAAGTTCGGTTCGGTAGATGCGAGACGTCCGGCAGATGCGAACGCTTCGGTAGATGTTGCCGCTTCGGTGGATACCGCTGGGGTCCGCCAACGCAGCCGCATCGGTAGATGACGCCGCTTCGGTAGATGCAGCGGTCGGGAGATGAACCGCCTCGCCTGATAACCCGCTCGGGCCGATGCGGTCGCTCACCGTTCCGCTTCCACCGATGCGCGGCAATGCACGCTCGCGAATGCGCGGGCGATGCGCTCCGGCCGCTGCGGAGGGATGCGGTTCGTGACGATGTAAGGTTGCGCGCGCGGGCGGCGATGGATAGGTGGAGCGAACGATCTCGCGGCGAGCCAGGGAGACGATGCGCGTGAACCCCACGACCGACCCCGCCGCCACGGTGCGGCGCGCCCGCGACGGCGAGCCCGGCGCGCTGGGCGAGCTGTACGCGGCGCACGCGGCGGCGGTGATGGCGCTGGCGTACCGACTCACCGGCTCGCGCGCCGACGCCGAGGACGTGCTGCACGACGTCTTCCTGGGCCTCCCCGAGGCGCTGCGCCGCTACGACGAGCGCGGCAGCTTCGAGAGCTGGCTCAAGCGCGTGGCCGCCCGCGCCGCGCTCACCCGCATGCGCTCCGCCGGCCGCCGCCGCGAGGTGGCGCTGGACGACGAGGCCGAGCCCTCCCGCCGTGCCGAGGCGGAAGCCGTGGAGCCGCGGCTGGCCCTGGAGCGCGCCCTGGCGCGGCTGCCGGACGGGCTGCGCGCCGTCTTCGTCCTCAAGGAGGTCGAAGGCCGGCCGCACGCCGAGGTCGCGGGGCTGCTGGGCATCACCCAAGGCGCGAGCGAGGTCCGGCTGTGCCGGGCGGTCAAGACGCTGCGCGGCTACCTGAGGAGCGACCGATGACGACCCTTCCGCTGGCGCACCCGGACGACCGAAAGCTAAAGCGTTTCGCCGACGGCGCGAGTGCCCCCGCCGAATCGGCCACCGTGGGCCGCCATCTCGCCGCATGTGAGCGGTGCCGCGCCACCGTCTCGTTCATGCGCGGGCTCTCCGCCGCGGCGCGCGACCTCCCCGCCCCGCTGCCGCCGGACGGCATGCTCGCCCGCATCCTGGCCGAGCGCGCGGCCGGCGAGCGCGTGCTCCTGCCCGGCGGCGAGGAGCCCGCGGCGACTCCGCGGCGGCGCTGGCGGCGGGGGCTCGTCGCCGGTCTCACGGCGGCGGCGCTGGTGGCGGTCGCGTCACGGGCCGGGCAGCGCGCCATCTCACCCACGTCGCCCGGTCTGGCCGCGGCGGAGGACAGCCTGCCCACGCTGGGCGGCGTGCTCTCCAGCTTCAGCGTGCTGCCCAACGAGGCGGCCGCGCAGGACCTGACCGGGCCGGAGATGTCGTATCCGCCCGCCCGCGACGTGGACGCCACGCGCCTGCGCCCCGCCACGTGGACGTACGAGCTGCGCACGGTGCGCGGCGGGCGCCTGGCCGTGCCGCCGGAGCGCGGCATCGTCCGCCTGGACCGCGCGGAGTACCAGGGCCGCCCTGCGTGGCGCCTGTACGACGCGTGGACGGGCCACCCGCACGACACGAAGGAGACGACGATCCTGGACGGCGCCACGCTCCGCCCGCTGCACCGGCAGGCGTACGACGTGGGCTTCAGCCGCTTCACGGTGGAGCAGTGGTTCACGCGCGACAGCATCCACGGCACCATGCGGTCGGCCAATCGTAGCCGGCTGATCGCCCGGCGGATCCCGTCGCGCGGCGGGCCGTTCCTGGCGGGCGAGGCGTCGCCGCTGCTGATGCTCCAGGCCATCCGGCTGGAGCCGGGGTGGCGCGGCCGGGCGTCGCTGCTGGGCTGGGGCGCGGCCCGTTCGGACCTGGCGTACCCGTTCGGCCTGCGGCTCACGGGCGAGGACCGCGTGCGCACCGCGGCCGGGCCGGTGGACTGCTGGCGCGTGGTGCTGGGCACCGGCCCGCGCGAGCACACCTTCTGGCTGCGCAAGACCGACCACGTGATGATCCTCTCCCGCCGGGCCGGCGCCGCCCCCGGCGAGCTGATGGAATCCGTCCTCGTCGCCGAGGTGCCGGCGGGGTAGCCGCCGCCGCGCATCTCCGCCGGATCGGGCAGCTTCGCATCGGCGGAGATGCGGCGGGCGCGCGAGCCGAAGCATCAGCCTGTCCGCATCTCCCGAATCCAGACGCGGATGCGGATCGGCCGGCGGCAGCGCCGATCCGCCGCAACTCGCCCGATCCACATCTTCCGATCCGCCGTCTTCGTCATCATCCTCCCACATCGGAGCACCCATGCGCCAATTTGCTAGATGCACAGCCGTCATCCTGCCGCTCCTCTACGCCTCCGAGCTCGCCGCACAGGCGCCCTCCGGCCAGGTCCGCGCGTACCGGGTGGATGCGGGGCACTCGGACGTGGAGTTCTCGATCCCGTTCCTCTACGGCACGGTGCGCGGGCGGTTCGACGACCTGCACGGCACGGTGACGTACGATGCGCGGCAGCCGGCGCGCTCGTCCGTGACGTTCGTGATCGGCGCGGCGAGCGTCAGCACCGGCTCGCGGCACCGCGACGAGCACCTTCGCAGCGCGGACTTCTTCGACGTGGAGCGGTTTCCGCGCGTGACGTTCCAGAGCACGCGCGTGGCGGCGGCGCGCGGCGGGTTCGTGGCGACGGGGCCGCTCACCGTGCACGGCGTGACGCGCGAGGTGTCGATCCCGTTCCGCGTGGCGCACGCGCCGGTCGCGGACCCGCACGGCTCGTCGCTGGTGGGCTTCGCGGGCGCGGTGCGGCTGGCGCGGAAGGACTTCGGGATCGAGGGCGGAAGCCGCTTCAACCCGTGGTTCGACGCGCTGCGCAGCGCCACCATGGGCGACAGCGTGGACGTGACGCTCGCCGTGGAGGCGTGGGACACCGACTTCGGCCGCACGCACGAAGCGCAGCTCGACTCCGCGGTCGCGCGCGTCACCCGCGATGGCGTTCCCGCGCTGGCGGCACAGGCGAGGGCGGCGCGGGCGCGCGATCCCAACGCGCTGAAGAACGAGGAGTGGAACGTCGACCGCCTCGGCCGCGCCTTGCTCGCCCGCGGCCGCACCGCCGACGCGGTGGCCGTCTTCCGCCTGGCAGCCGAGCTGTACCCGCAATCGCCGCAGGCGCAGACCAGCCTGGGC
>DASRQW010000443.1 GCA_035696245.1 Longimicrobiaceae bacterium
CAGGCAGTTTTGGGGGAGGGGCCGGGGGAGGGGGCCCCGCCAAACCATACGGAACCGGGGCGCCCCGCGGAAGCGAGGCGCCCCGGGGGCGGTGCGCGGCCAGTCTAGAACAGCCAGAAGACCAGGATCGCCAGCGGCAGCACCAGGAGCATCAGCCCGAGCAGGATCTGGATGGTGGCGCGGACGGAGTTGAAGGCCGCCTTGCGCCGCTGCGCGCCCCGCAGCGAGCCGCTCCGCTCCAGGTGCACCGAGCCGCCGCGCCAGTGGCAGTCCGGGCACGACCGGTAGCTGAAGTGGTCCAGCAGGATCCACTTGGCGGGTCGCCACCGCGGCGGCGTGCGCACCACCACCGTCCGCTGGTCGCAGCGGGGGCAGTGCTTGCCGAAAGCGGGCAGAGTCCGGGTGCTGGCACTCACGTGGAGCCGTGGAGCAGAGGCGCATGGGCGCCCGCGCGAGCGGGCAGGATTGAGGCGAACCGCCGGCGCCCCCGGTGACGGGGACGCCGGCCCGCCGGGCGGTCAGTCGCTGCCGCCGTAGTAGTCGTAGTAGTAGTAGCCGCCGTACTTGGGCACGTTCGCCTCGGGGTCGTTCAGCACCGCGCCCAGCACCGGCGCGCCCACCTGGAGCAGCTGCTGCACCGCCAGCTGCGCAGCGGCGCGCTCGGTGTGGCCGGAGCGGACCACCAGCAGCACCCCGTCCACCATCGTGCCCAGGATCGCCGCGTCGGCCGCGGCCATGAGCGGCGGCGAGTCGATCAGGATCATGTCGAACGTCTCGCCCAGCGTGGCGAGGGCGTTCCGCATGCGCAGCCCGCCCAGCAGCTCCGACGGGTTGGGCGGCAGCGTGCCCGAGGCCAGCACCGACAGGCCGGGGACGGTGGTGGCGTGCACCGCGTCCGCCGCCGCCGTGTGGCCCAGCACCAGCTGCGTGAGGCCCGGCTCGCGCGCCACGTCGAACACCTTGTGCAGGCGGGCGCGGCGCAGGTCGCAGTCCACCAGCAGCACGCGGATGCCCTGCTGCGCGAACGTCACCGCCAGGTTCGCCGCCGTGGTCGTCTTGCCCTCGCCGGGGCTGGCGCTGGTGACCACGATGGTCTTGAAGGTGCGCGCCGTCTGCGAGAAGATCAGGTTCGTGCGCAGCGTCCGGTACGCCTCGGCGGCCGACGAGTGCGCCTTGGTGATGGTCACCAGCTCGGTATGCTGGTCGGCGTCCGCCCCCGGCTTCACGCGCCGCTTGCGGCGGCCGGTGGTCTTCTCGGAGATGGGCGGCACGACGGCGAGCACGGAGAGGTTGAGCATCGACTCCACCTCGCCCTGCCGGTTGATGAAGGTGTTCAGGTTCTCCATCAGGTACGAGCTGCCGGCGCCCAGCATCAGCCCCACCAGCAGGCCGAAGAGCAGCTTGCGCGTGGGCGCCGTGCCGATGGGGTGCGTGGGCAGCGTGGCGCGGTCCACGATCTCCACCTGGCCCACCTCCACCGCCTCGGAGATGCGGGCCTTCTGCTGCTCCTCGCGCAGCTGGTCGGCCAGCTTGGCGATGGCCTCCAGCCGCTGCACCAGGCGCACCTCCTCGGCCTCCATGGGCGGCAGGCCCTGCAGCTCGGTGCCGTTGCGCTGCCGCAGCGCGTCGAGCGCCGAGATCCGGTCGTCCAGCGCCGAGACGTGCCCCTGGAGCGCGGTGAGCAGCTTGCCGCGCGTGGACGTGATCAGCTGGTCCAGGCGCTGCACGTCGGGGTTCGTGGCCGCGCTGCCGAACGCGCCCGCCGTGAGGCTGTCGCGCGAGGTCTGGTACTGGAGCAGCTTGGCGAAGAGCTGGCTCATCACCGGGTCGCTGGCGATCTCGGGCGACGAGAGCATCGCCTGGAGGCCCTGGTCGCGCTGGGCGCCCGAGCCGCGCAGGCGGTCCAGCAGCCCGCGCGCGATGCGGCGGTCGGTGTCCATCTGCTCGCGCCGCGACTCCAGCTCGGCCAGCGCGGCCTGCTGCCCGGTCAGCTTCTCCTTGGAGCTGTACACCTGCGCCCGGCTGCGGAAGTCGCTGAGCGCCAGCTGCGCCGCGTTGAGCGCCGAGTCGGTGTGCACCAGCTGCGACTCGATGAACACGCGGCGGCGGCGCGACTGCTGCTGGGCGGAGCCGGCGTTGATGTCGCGGAAGGCGTCGATGGCCGCGTTGACCACATCCTGCGCCATCTTCGGGTCCTGCGCCTCGATGCTCACGTCGATGAAGTCGGTCTTCTCGCGCACCGCGGCGTGGACGTTCAGCGTCAGCCATGCGATGGCCGTCTCGCGGGGCACCACCACGATCCTCACCGAGCCCGACCGCTTGACGGGGCGCACCGTGAAGCGCACGCCGTCCAGCTGCACCGGCTGGTCGAAGGCCGCCGTGGCGCTGCGCCCATGGGCCGACACCGTCACGCTCTGGGCCGAGAACGCCAGCGACAGGGTGTCGGACTCGATGTCCGGGTCCACCCACGTATCCTTGAGCATGCCGGCCGAGCCGCGCACGGGCATCACCGAGAGGCGCAGGCCCACCTTGTCCACCACCTGGGCGGCCACCGCGCGGCTGCGCAGAACCTGCACCTGCGAGAGCAGCGGGTCGGTGATGGGCCCGGCGATCTTGGTCGCCGCGTCGTTGCCCAGGCCGCTGGTGAGCGCGCCGCGGTTGTCCACGAAGCGGACGGCGGCGGCGGCGCTGTACGTGGGGGGCGTGGTGTAGACCAGGTACGCCGCCAGGCCCAGGCCGGCGAGCGCGCAGGCGATCACCAGGAACCAGTGGCGCCGGAGCACGGCCACGTAGTCGCGGATCGCGGCCGAGTCCACGCCCCAGCCGGGAACGAAGTCCGGCCCCGAGGCGGGGCCGCCGGGGTCCACGTCGCCCGGAGCGGTCCAGCCGGGCAGCGACTTGTCGGGCATCGGCTTCATTTCCGCAGCAGCGTGATGAGGGTGGCGAGCGCGGCGACCACGCTGGCGGCCGGCACGACGTACTGGCGGAACGTGTCGCCCTTCTGCGGCACCACGATCTGGTCGCCGGAGCGGACCTCCATGAGGGAGACGGCGGTCGAGGGGTGCGCCAGGTCCAGGAGCACCGCCTGCCCGCCGCGGCGCAGCTCCACGCGTCGCAGCTCCGCGCGTTCGGTGGCGCCGCCGGCGACCGCCACGGCCTGGCCGATGGTGGTGCCCAGGCGCATGGGGTACAGGTTGGGCTGCCTCACCTCGCCGCCCACCGCGATGCGGAAGAGCGGCTGCACCACGAACTGCGGGCTCGTTTCGTACCGGGCCAGCAGGGTGCCCACGCGCTGCTGCGCGGTCTCCACCGGCACCCCGGCCACCTTGACCTCGCGGAAGAGCGGGTGCGCCACGCTGCTGTCGGCCTGCACGTCGAAGTCGCCGCTCAGCTCGGGCTTGCGCCACACGGTGATGCGGATCACGTCGCCGGGGCCCAGCTGGGCGGGCGGCTGGGACTGAGCCGACGCACGGGGCGCGAGCGCTCCGAGGGCCAGCAGGGAAAGGCAGAGATACGTTCTCATGGACTCGGATTCGGCACGGACGAGGGGGTCTGCAGGGGCTCCCGGCGAGCTAAGGATGGGAGCCCACGAAAGATACTACACATCGGCGTCGGCCGCCACGTAACCCGCGGGCCGGCGCGGCTCCACGTCCGCCGCGTCGCCGACGCGGCCGGACGGAGTGCTTTCCGAGGAGCCGGCCGATGCGGCGGATCGTACCGGGCCCGACGGCGTGGACACGCTCGCGGCCTCCGGCCGTGCCTCGTCCTCCACCATCCCGCGGAGGAGGCGCTCGACCTCGCGGGCCCAAGCGGCGGTCGCGTGGCGGCGGTCGTAGCGGTCCTCGGCGGCGAGGCGGGCGCGGCGGCCCAGCTCCCCCGCGAGCTGCGGATCGTCACGCAGCGCGAGGATCGCATCCACCAGCCCCTGCGGATCGTCAGGCGAGACGACGAGACCGCAGTCCGCGTCCCGGACGACGGAAGCGACGTCGCTCTCCGGCGCGCCGACGAAGATCAGGGGACGCCCGCTGGCGAGGATGCCGTACGTCTTGCTCGGCACCAGCATCCCCACGACGTCCGGGCTCTCCGTGACCAGCGCGGCACTCGCGGCGGAGAGCGAGAACGTCAGCTCGGCGCGCGGCAGATAGTCCATGAACCGCACGTTGGGGAGCGCGTCGCGCTCGGCCGCCGCGCGGATCTCGCCCAGCTTGGGCCCGCCGCCGATGAAGACGAAGACCACACCGGCATCGTCTCGCAGCCGGCGCATCGCTTCGGACACCGCCTCGAACGTGTGGGCGCGGCCGGCGTTGCCGGAGTAGAGGACCACGAACTTCCCGTCCAGCCCGTGCTCGCGCAGGAACGGGTTGTCCTCCGGTGGAATCGGACGGACGGCGGACGCGTCGGACCAGTTGTGGACGACCGCCGTCCGCTCCGGACGCGCGCCGGCATCCACCATCGCCCGTGCCATCTGCGGCCCCAGCGCGACCACCGCGTCGGCCCCGCGGTTCAGCCGCCGCCCGATCGCGGAGAAGAGCCGGTACGCGAACCCGCTCTCCCGCATCACCCCCAGCTTCCCCGCGAGCTGGGGGTAGAGGTCCTGGACCCAGTACACCGTCCGGAAGCCCCGCATCGCCCCCGCCGCCAGCACGGGGGCGAGGAGCAGCGGCGGGTCCGTCATCGCCACC
>DASRQW010000444.1 GCA_035696245.1 Longimicrobiaceae bacterium
AGCTTCCGACCGCCCCAGTTCGGGTCCGCATCGCGCAGCGCCAGCACGCGTTCCTCCATCTCGGCAGACGTCTGCCGCGGGCTGTGCTCAGGACGCCGCGAGCGATCCGACCACGCCGCCGCTCCTTCTGTCTCGTACCGGCGCAGCAGCGCATACGCCGTCTCCGGCGAGATCTTCCACCGCGCACATACCGCCCGGCGATTCGCACCCGAGGCCGAGAACTCCGCCAGAAACTCCGCCCGTTGACGCTCCACGCTTCCACTCCATGGCATGCTCAAGCTCCTTGTTCGAGGCCTGAGCGTTAATCTGGAGTGTCAACCATCTCTCCCAACATGTGTCAAGTATGTCTCCGGTCTATACAGCAGTTTTGGGGGAGGGGGCAGGGGGAGGGGGCACTTCCCACATCCCCCGTCCCGCTTCAGACCTGCGCCAGCTCCTCGCGCTCGCGCTGCATCTCCTCGTGGATGCAGTGGCCGATGCGGGTGGCCATCACGTCGAGCTGCGAGCGGCTGGGCACCGGCGCGCTCGGGTCCGGGAGCTGGAGCGGGAACGGCGAGTCCTCCGGCACGGGGATCAGGTGCAGGTGGAAATGGAAGACGTCCTGCCCGCCGTCGGCCCCGTTGGGGGAGAAGAGGTTGATGGCGCGGCAGCCCGTGGCCTTGCGCAGGCCGGGGAGGATGCGGCGCGCCATGGTGAAGGTGCGCGCGGCGAGGTCCTCGGGCACGTAGAAGAGGTTCTTGTGGTGCTCCTTGGGCATCACCAGCACGTGCCCGCTGTGCAGCGGCTGGATGTCGAGAAAGGCGATGATCTCTTCGTCCTCGTGGATCACGCTCACCATCTCGTCGCCGCCGATGATGCGGCAGAAGACGCAGTTGGGGTTCTCGTTGGGGTCCACACCCGCCTCCGGTCTCGGTTTTCGCTGGGAAGCCTCCGCGCGGACGAACGCCGCAGCAGTCGGCCACGCGTGCAAGAGGCAGGCCCCGTGAGTGCCGCAGCCGTGGCGCGATGCGTGCCTGTAGCCGCGCGCACGGGAGCGGCGCCCGCCTTGCCAGGAACCGAAGAGCAGGCGAAATTTCGCCCCGTTCACGGAGCCCCTTTAGATCGGCGATGATGCAGAAGACGGAGACCACACGCGGGAAAGCACCTTCGCGCCACGGCGGCGGCGAGGCCGTCACGCCCAACGTCACCCCCGTGCTGCCGCTGCTCCTGCTGGAGACCATGCGCGACATGGACCGCCCCGAAGAGGTGCTGGAGGGCGAAAACGTGGCCGTGAGCATGCCGCGCCGGCTGGGCCTGAGCGACGTCATCTACACGCAGATCCACCGCTTCCGCGAAGAGGTGAAGCGCAAGCGCCTCCAGTCTCCGCCGGTCGTGGAGGACCTGATCCGCCTGGTCATCCGCCGGCCGGACGCCGAGGAGATCTTCGAGGAGGCCGGCCGCCGCCTGGCGACGCGTGCGTGGGAGGAGCGCTCCGCCACCTCGCGCCGCCTCACCGGGCTCATGCCCGCGGCCGTGCGCCAGCGCTCCGCCCGCCGCGCCGCCGAGAAGCTGTTCCGGCAGGTGCTGGGCGACGGCACGCTGAAGGTGGGCAAGAAGCCGCTGGCGATGGTGATCGGCGGCGCGCTCACCGTCCGCGCCGACCCGGGAGGCGCCGCGTGCAAGCTGTACTCGGGCCTCCTCTCCGAGGTGGTGACGCGCTACACCGGCCGCAAGCACGACGCGCGGCACGACCGCTGTGCCGCCACCGGCGGCGGCGCCTGCGAGTGGACCACCGCGGCCCAAGCTTGACGCACCCGCTCCACGACCGCCGCGCCACGACTACAGAAGGGGCTCCCTCTCACCAAGGGGAGCCCCTTCTCTTTTGGTCCGTATCCCGAGGCCGTGTGAGCCATCCGCTTCGACGGGATTCGGCGACACGGGACGTCCTCTCCCGAGCAGACCGCGAAGCGGTCTTCGCGCCGTAGTAGCCCGCGCGTTTACGCGCCAGGCGGAGCATCCGCAGCACCGAATCTCACCGCGGTTCTCCAATCCTCCACCTTCTGTCGAGCCGTTCCACCGTCCATCGATCTCGCACGGCGCGGCTACTCACAGACCCTTAACCCGGCTCGCGCTCGTCGTCGTCCTCGTCTTCGATGCCGGCGGCGCGGAAGAGCTTGCGGCGGATGCGGCGGTTGAACAGCTCCCACTTCATCTCCTGCTGCTCCGGGTCGTCCTCGTCGCCCACCAGGAAGCCCACGTCCACCTCGAAGCCCCCCGCGCGGCTGCGGCCTCCGCCGTACGGCCGGCCGGACGCGTCCGTGCCCAGCGCCTCCAGCAGGAAAGCGCTCACGCCCAGCGTGGCCTTGGTGGTGCGCAGGCTGCCGGACACCACCTCGCGCCCGTCGTCGCCGGCGAGGAGGCCGTAGACCGCGGCGGTGTGCACGTTCTCTTCGGTGAGCAGGAAGTCGGCGGCCTGGGGAATGGCGTCGCGGTCGGCCCAGCGTACGAACCCCACCCCGGCGACCGAGAAGCCGCTGCGCGAGGTGCGCTCCCGCAGCGCCGCCTCGATCACCTCCATGGTGCCGTGCGACTTCTGCACGCACAGCACGCGCTCCAGCAGGTCGGGGTCCATGAAGCGGCTCAGGAACGCCGCCGCGCGGTACTCCGGCGGCCGTGCGCGGACGAAGCCGTCGGTCTCGCTGTGCAGCCCGTGCATGAGCGCGGTGGCGAGCGTCACGTGCGCGGGCACCTCCGCGTCGAGCGTGAGGATCTCGCCGCTCTGCAGGTATTCGGCGAAGAGCGTGGCCGCCGCGCCCACCGGCCGGATGTCGGCGAAGATGGGGTCCAGCACGTCCTGCGGGTCGTGGTGGTCGATGACCGCCAGCGTGGGCACGCCCACGGCGCGCAGCCGCTCGGTGAGCCGCGTGGTGGTGCCCTGGTTGTCCACGAAGACGGCCGCGTCGTAGTCCTCCAGCGGCAGGTCGTCGTGGAAGCGGATGAGGTGGATGTCGAGCAGGTTGACGAGCGCCAGGTTCTCGGGATGGCTGATGAGGCCGTCGTACATGACGTCCACCTCGATGCCGAACTGTCGGGCCAGCTCGCGGTACGCCATGCCCGACGAGATGGCGTCGGGGTCCGGGAAGTCCTGCACCGCCACCACGTGCCGCTCCCCGCGCCGCGCGTCCAGCAGCGTGCGGAGCTGGCGCACGCGCGCGGTCTCGTCGCCCGCGGCGAACGGCTCCGCGGGCGGTGACGCCGCGCCGGCCTGCCCGGCAGCGCCCACCGGTTGCGCCATCTGCACACCTCCAGAATGGTTGCGTCTCCCCGTATCCCGCCCTCCGGCCTGCCAGCGCCGTGCCAGGGCGGGGCCCTCACCCGGCTCGCACCCGACCTGTCAACGGCTGGTCGACAACGGCGGTACCGTGATCCAGGTGAACAACGAGACGTTCGGAGATCCGGACCCTGACGTCCAAAAGAGTTGCGCCATTGTTTACACGGCGGCAGGTCGCGGATCTTCGCGCTTCCTGGCTTGTCCGGAGGGTACGACACCGACCCTGAGCTGATCCATAACGCTCGAGTGCGTATGGGCGGCTTCGTAAGGTGTTGCAATCCCCGCCCACGCAGGCGAGCCAGCCGGTGGTGACGATGCCGTGGGCGCGCGGCGGCTTGGGAACGCCTGGCGGTCAGCGGCGCAGGCGCTCCAGCTCGGCGCCCAGCCAGGCGTTCACGCCGTCCACCATCTCCGGCGGCACGGAGTGCTCCGCGTCGTACTCGCGGTACGTGACGCGCGAGCCCAGGCGCTCCAGGTGGTCGCGCGCGGCGCGGCCGTGGGCGGCGGGCACCACCGGGTCCCGGGTTCCGTGTGCCAGCATCGCGGGCAGGCCGCGCACCCGGTGGGCGGCCGCGGCCGCGGGCAGCACCTCGGGGATCACGCGGCCGCTCATGGCCACCACGCCCGCCAGCCGCTCGGGCTCGGTGAGGGCCACGCACAGGGCCAGCGCCGCGCCCTGGCTGTGGCCGCACAGGTACGCGCGAGCCGGATCCGCGCCGTACTCCGCCGCCGCGTCGTCCAGCAGCCGCAGGACGGCCAGGCGGGCTGCGTGCATCCCCGCGGTGTCCACGACGCGTCCGGCGGGGGCGGGGTCGCCCAGCAGGTACCACCCCCAGCCGCCGTTGGAAAGCGGAAGCGGCCCCTGCGGCACCACAGCCAGGAAGCGCCCGTCCAGCCGCTCCGCCAGCGGCAGCAGCGCGTGCGCGTCGCCGCCGTAGCCGTGCAGCACCACCAGCAGCGGCGGGCGGCCGTCACCGTCGATGGGAACGGTCGGCTGGCGGAGCAGATGCGGGAGCGCGGCGGGGACGTCCACGCGGCTCAGGCCCGGGGGCGGGCGCGGCGTTCGCGGGGGGTGCCGCGCACCGGCAGCACGGGTACGGCGGAGCGGTGGCGCACGCTGGCGTACATCGGGTCGCTCACGAAGTGGTGGCCGTGGGTGCTCATGCACCCGCCAGGGGTCTCCCGCCAGACATCACCCGCCCTGGTTCACCGTCACACAGGGCCTGGCCTCGCCGAGACGTCAATCCTCCTCGTCGGGGTGGCAGGCCATGTCGATGACGACGGTGCTGGCGAGGATGAGCACGTCGTCCTCGCCGGCGGCGATGTCCACGCCGTAGGTGTCGGTGAACGACAGCCACTCCTTGGAGACGCGCGCCACCTCTTCGCCGTGGCGGCGGAAGGTGTAGTCGTGGTCCGTGAAGCTGCCCTTGGCCTCCAGGTCGTCCGGCCCGGGCACGTCTACCGTGAAGGCGCAGCTGAAGAGCGTGAACAGCTCCTTGGTGACTTTGGCGGCCAGCTCGCCGTTCCGGAAGATCTCGTACGACGGCCCGAACGAGAGCAGCTTCTGGCGGATGAACGCGACCTCGTTGCCGCTCATGTCCTGGAACGAGAGCTGGTTACCCAGCGTGAAGATCTTGCTCTTCACCACGAACCGCTCGCGCCCGGCATCGTCGCGGATGGTGAAGTCGTCCTTGAACGAGAAGAGCTTCTGCCGCATGACGTAACGCATTCGTCTATCGCTCCGGATGGGTTGGGGAGTCGTTCGGTCGCGTGGGAGTACGGCGGTAGATCAGGCAGGGTTTCCACCGCGGCCGGTGCGACAGGATCGCAGAGATGACTCGGACGCCCGACTGTGTGTCGGCCCGTGTTTGCGCAGCGGAGACGGTCGATTCCCGGGGCGGTTTCGCGGCGGACGGGCGGAGGCACACGCAGGTGCCCCCCTACAGGATTGATGGTGCGGTCATACCGAAGATCGACGACGATGGGGCTATCGTCCGTGCGTAGTAGCGCTAGATGGTGCGCTTTCAGGCTTACGCCGGGGAAAGGCAGTCGTAGTTCCGCTGCACCGCTCAGCTATCACGTCATCGGCCGGCCGACCTTCGTTGACGCCCGCGGAAATCGTGGGATATGCATCGACTTTCTTGAAGTACGCCACGCCGTTGGCAACACACTCGTCGACGCTGAGTTCTTGCTGCTGAGCAGGAGCGCAAGACGTGAATCCAAGGATTAGAACAAGCTGCCAAATCAGACGCTGCTTCGGTCCAATTCGACTTGCCATCTTTAGCTCTCCAGGTCCTCTACTTCGCACTCGGCCGGTGGAACAGGAACCCCTGCGTGAGGTGCACGCCAAGCCGCCGCACCGCGTCGTACTCCTCCTCACGCTCCACGCCCTCGGCGATCACCTTGATGCCGTGGTCGTTGGCGAACGACACCATGGTCTCCACCAGGTTCTGCTTCATGAAGTTGGCGTCGATGTCCGAGATCAGCGAGATGTCGAGCTTGATGAAGTCCGGCTCCAGGTTGGCGATGGACCCCAGCCCCGCGTACCCGCTTCCCGCGTCGTCCACGGCGAACCGGAAGCCCCGGTCGCGGAACTCCTTGAGGTAGCCCTGGAACTTGGGGTAGTCGGTGATCGCCGTGCGCTCGGTGATCTCGATGACGACCCGCTCGGGATACTTGACTTCAT
>DASRQW010000445.1 GCA_035696245.1 Longimicrobiaceae bacterium
GGCCGTGTAGTAGCCCCAGCCGTGCTGGTCGAACGCCCGCGCGTTCCCCTGCCCGAAGCGCTTGGCCCAGTCCAGCACGTACGCCGGGTAGATGGGGTTGATGGGCGCCGTGGCGGGGAAGAAGAAGTACGACGAGTTGTAGCCCATCTCGTGGAAGTCCACGTGCACCTGCGGGTTCCAGGTGCTCCACGTGGCCAGCCGCGCCCGCGTCTCGGGCTGCGTGCCCCACGCCCAGTCGCGGTTCAGGTCGAAGAGGTAGTGGTTGAAGCGCCCGCCCGGCCACGGCTCCTGGTGCTCGCGCGCCTGCGGGTTCGGGTTCGGCTTGGCGCCCACCACCGAGTTAAACCAGTTCACGTAGCGGTCGCGCCCGTCCGGGTTCGTGGTGGGGTCGATGACCACCACGAGCGAGTCCAGCACGCCGCGCACCTCGGGCGCGTTGCGGGCCAGGTCCCACGCCGTCCACATCGCCGCCTCGCTAGACGAGCTCTCGTTGCCGTGCACGCCGTAGCTGAAGTAGACCACCGCCGGGTTCGTGGTGGCGATCTGCCGCGCCCGCTCCGCCGTGGTCTCCACGCGCGCCAGCTCGGCGTTGGCGGCCAGGATCTGCGGCAGGCGCTGCATGTGCTCGGGCGTGGCGATGACCACCTGGTAAAGCTGGCGCCCCTCGGCGGTCATGCCGTACGGGCGGATCTCCACGGCCGGGGACGCGGCGTCGAGCGCGCGCATGTACTCGCGGACGCCCGCGTACGGCGTGAAGCGCTCGCCCAGGCCGTAGCCCAGCACGTCCGCGGGCGACGGGGGCGCCGCCGCCTGTGCCGCCGCGCGCAGCGGGGCCGCGGCCGCCAGCAGCGCCGCCGCGAGCGGGAGGATGCGATGTGTGGATGAGGTCATTCCTGGACCGGTTGCTCGGGGTGGGCGAGGGGCCGCGTGCGTGCGCTGGAACGGAACGCGCCGCGTCCGAAGCTACGGTGCCGCGCCCCGCCAGCGCAACGCGCGCCGCTTGACACCCGCCGCCGCCCCGGATAGCGTCCCGTGGCCTGCCGTGCGGACATATCCGTCTGCCGCGTGCTCGTTGGATGTGCATCGTCCGGCCGGCCGCCTCGTCCCAATGCGCGCGTCGTCATCCCTGCCCGAGCGGAATGGTCACTTGAGGAAATATCTGGTCCCCGCGCTGTGCGCCGCCCTCGCCATCTCCGGCTGCAAGCGGGAGACGGGCGGCATCTCGCGCGAGAAGTTCGTGAGGGGGAACCTGGCGCTGCGCTCCGTGCCGGACTCGCTGCCGGGCATGGACTCGGCGCGCACGGCGGCGCTGCGCAAGGCCGGCGTGACGCCCCGGCAGCTGCGCGACTACGTGAACCGGCACGGTACCAACGCGGACCTGATGTCGAGCGTGTGGTCCGAGATCGCCGACAGCCTGGATCGCCGCCTGAAGCCCAAGGGCAGCCCCGCGCCGGCACCCTCGGCGGGCGGGGGGCCCAGCATCACACGCGGGATCGTACCGCCCAAGCTCCAGCGCGCCGCCGTCCCTGCGCCGCAGCCCGCGCCGGTGCAACCCGCCCCGCCGCCCGCGCCTCAGC
>DASRQW010000446.1 GCA_035696245.1 Longimicrobiaceae bacterium
TGGGAGGCGGGCGCGCGGGGATCACTTCTTGGCGAGGAGGCCTTTGCCGGCGTATGCCTTGCCGCCGTGGGCGCGGGGGCCCAGGACGCGCTGGCCATAGCCGTTCTCAGGGTCGCGGCCGCGCTTGAGGGCGCGCTGCACGGCGATCTCGCCGCGGTTGTAGGCGATCACGCCCAGGCGCACGTCGCCGAACATCTCGATCATCGTGCGGAGGTTGCGGAAGCCGAGGCGCATGTTGGTGCGCGGCTCCATCACTTGAGACACCGTGCGGACCTTGGGGTCGATGTCGCGCGCCGTGCCCAGCATGAGCTGGCAGAGGCCCAGCCCGCCGCCCCGGCCCACCGCCTTGGGGTCGAAGACGCTCTCCACGCGGATGATGCGGAAGCCCAGCTCCGGGTCGATGCCCTCGCCCTCGGCGGCCTCGTAGATGGAGCGCGCCATGGTGCCGGTGATGTGGTAGCGGTCCGCCAAGTCCGAGATGGCGATCTCGCGCGCGGACACGCCCTCGTGCGCCTCGATGGCGCGCTTGAGGTAAGGCGTCTCCAGCAGGTCCGGCGTTTTTGGGAGTGCGATGCGCGTCTCGGGCAGCGTATCCGGGTCGCCGCGGCGCGGCCCGAACGAGTCGGGCATGCTGGAGGTGGAGAGCGCCAGCGCGATCCCCGCGATGATGATCGCCGGGAAGGCGAGCAGGATCCACTTGGGGAACGGCGTGCCGGGCGTCAGGCCGCGCCCGGCACGCGGTGCGTCGGTCACGTGTGCCTTCCGGGTGGGTGGTCCGGCGGGCGCGATCGGCGCCCAGCCCCGCCCCTGGCGGCAAGTTCGGGGCCGGTTGCGTGCCCCGCATCGCATCGCGCGCGAGCAGGGCGGGGAAGGCCGCCCCCGGATTGGCATCCTCCGGGCTGGCGGCGGCCGCGCATCTCCCGCCCGGAGAACGCCTGTCGAGCTAGTCCAGCGGCGTTTCGAAGCGATTCACCGTCTTCATCCACCGTTTTCGCTGCACGGCGGTCGCGAGAAGAGCACGCGCGGCGGAGGAGCATACGCGGGGACGAAACCAGGATGTGGCGGCTTACGTAAGCTGCTGCACCCGCCCCGCCGGTTCCTTCCGGCCCCACCGGGCGATTCCACAACACTCCATCTCCAGGTGCAACATGAACAAGACCCGCGCTGTCATGCTCGCCGCCGCCGCGCTCGCCGCCCTGCCCATGTCGTCGCGCGCGCAGGCGTACGCCGTGGACCGGGGAAGCTACATCCTGCAGGGCTCGGCGGGCTGGTCTTCGAGCCGTTTCACGACGGAGATCGCGGGGGCCACGGTCCACCAGCGCAGCACGGACGTGGTGCTCACGCCGGCGGTTCAGTACTTCGTGCGGCCCGGGCTGGCGCTCGGCGGCCAGGTGAACGTGCTGCACTCCGCCAGCGGGGGCAACTCCAGCACGGCATACGGCATCGGCCCCAAGGCCACGTACTACTTCGGTCGCGGCGAGCGGACGTACTATCCGTACATCTCCGCCGGCGCGACGTACGTGCGGGAGACGTTCTCGCACGCCAACGCGGTGGGCGGCGACGGCTCGGCCGGCGCGGTGTTCATGCTCACCCGCAGCGTGGCGCTGGACGGGTCGCTGTACTACCGCCACCTGCAGAACAACGGCGACGACGTGAAGCAGCGGATCAACAACTTCGGCCTCGGCATCGGCGTGACGGCGTTCGCGTTCTGATCCGAGCGCAGCCGGTCCTCATCTCCCGAACGGATGTCGTAGCCGGTAGATGGGGATTGCGAAGCGGTAGATGACGAGCGGGCGGGGCATCCGATGCCTCGCCCGCTCCGCTTTCGGTCGATGGAGGACGATGCGCGGCGATGCGCCCACGATCACGTTCAATCTCGTGGCTCCAGCTCCAGCGCTTCGGCGAGCAGCTCGTACGAGCGCAGCCGGGAGACGAAGTCGTGGGTGACAGTGACGATCATCAGCTCGTCCACGTCGTAGTGCGCGGCGGTGCGGAGGAGCTCGTCGCGCACCTCGGCGGGGTCGCCGGCGATGGTGCGCGCGCCGTTCTCGCCCATGCGGCGCGGCTCACGGGTGCCGCCCAGCTCGGCCAGCGCCTCGGGCACGGAGGGGATGCCGCGGTCACGGCCCTTGGCGATGCGGCGCCGCCATAGCTCCATGCTGGCCGCCAGCTCCACGGCGCGCCCGCTCGTCTCTGCGCAGACGACGGAGAGGGCGACGGAGCCGGCCGGCGTGGCGAGCGCGGCGGACGGGCGAAAGCGCTTGCGGTACGCGCGCATGAGCGGCGCGCCGTCTTCTCCGCTGATGAACTGCGCGAACGAGTAGCCGGTGCCCAGCTCCGCCGCGTGCCCCGCGCCCGCGCCGCCGGAGCCGAGGATCCACACCTGCGGCACGTCCTTCCCGCGCGGCGTGGCGCGCACGCGGGCGAACGGATGCGCCGCGTCCAGCGTCTCGCCTAGCCAGCCCACCATGTCCTCCACCTGCCGCGGAAACCACTCCATGGGCAGGCCGCCGCGTCCGTACTGGAGCGCCTGCACGGTGCGTGCGTCGCCGCCGGGCGCGCGACCCACGCCCAGGTCGATGCGGCCGGGGAAGAGCGTCTGGAGCATGCGGAACTGCTCCGCCACCTTGTAGGGCGAGTAGTGCGAGAGCAGCACGCCGCCGGAGCCCACGCGCATCTCCCGCGTGGCGGCGGCGACCATGGGGATCAGCACCTCGGGCGCGGAGCCGGCGAAGCTGTTGGTGCTGTGGTGCTCGGCCAGCCAGTAGCGCGAGTAGCCCAGCCGCTCGGCCGCGCGCGCCAGCTCCAGCGTCTCGCGCACCGCGTCGGCGCCGGTGCCGCCGGTGCCCACCGGCGACTGGTCCACTACGCCCAACTTCAGCTTCGGCATCGGATGTTCCCGTAGATGTGGTCCTGCCCCTTGCGTTTCCGCGCGCGATGCGACAGTGTCGCAGGCGCCGGGCGCGTTGCCAAGGGCGGGGGAGATGCGCATCTCCCGAATCTCCCCAACGCCTTGCGGTCCAGCCGGACCCGTCGGTTCGATCCTCGTCGGCGTCCTCCTATCGGCTTTTACCCACGGCTTCTCCGCACGATGAATTCCTCGCCGCCCGACTCGGCCCCGGTCACGTTCCAAGCGTTCCTCGCTCCTCCCGCGCCCGCCGGGCCCAGGACTGCATCCACCGGGGTGCGCGTGCTTGCCGGCGGGCTGGGAGGCCTGCTCCTGCTGGGGATGGTCGTGGTCACGTTCGGGGGTGGGCTCGTTCCCCTGCTGGGGATCGGGGTCGCGGCCTGGGTGGCGAGCGCGCGCGGCCGGCGTACCGGCCTGCTGGGAAGCTGGATCGGCGCGACGGCTTCCTCGACGGCCGTGATTCTGGCGTCGATCCTCGTCGTCATGCAGCAGATGCCCGGTCACCCAGTGGATGCGATGCAGAGGGCCACGGACAGCTCGTACCAGGCGCGTCAGGCCGCCCGCCGCGAGAACCGCTCCCCGAAGACTGTCGAAGAGGTCCTTCGTGGCGACTCGGCGAGTGCCGCGCGAGTGCACACTGTGGTCGGCTCCAAGCCGTTCATGTGGTGGACGTTGGCAATGGGCTGTGCGATCGCCAGCACCTTCATCGGAGTGCTGGCCGCCACGCCGGTCTGGGGCGCGCTGGTGCTCTTCCTCTACGGCGTTCGCGGAACGATGCCGTTCACCCCGAAGCTGGACGCGGGCTGAGCTCGACGCGGGATAAAGGCACGGGATGAAGACGCCGCGCATCGGCCGGGGAGCATCGGCTGGTGACCTGGCGACGGAAACGATGACGGAGGATGTGCCGGTGTGGCGCATCCTCCGTCTTTCATCTACCGGCACCTTCGAGAGATGCGGCCCGGCGCGCATCCGCCGGGCCGCCGTGGGTCAGAGAGCGCCGCCCATCCGCAGGTACACGCGCGTGCCGCCACCGCCACCGCCGATGCCGCGGGCGACGTCGATGCGGACGAGGTTGTCCAGGAACGCGAGGCCCACGCCGGCACCGGTGAGCGGGTGCGACTTCCACACGTCCGCGCGGTCGCCCGCCCACCCCGCGTCGCCGAAAAGCGAGAGCCGGGCGAGGGGCACGCCGCGCGTCAGCTCGCCGCGGGCGAGCCACAGGCTGGTGCCGCGCATGGCCGCGGCGTCGTGGCCGCGGACCGTGCCCGCGCCGCCGATCTGCCAGACGCGCTGCGCGGGCACGTCGCCGAACGCCGTCCCGGCGCTGACGCCGACGGCCAGGCCCACGCCGCCGCCCACCAGCCGGTCCGCGCCAAGGCGCAGGAGCGGCCGGCCGAAGCTGCGGTCGCCCGTCTCGCCGTGCAGCTCCAGCTCGGCGTGCGTGCGGAGGCGTGCGGGATCGTCGCCGCGGGCGCCGCGGAGGTGCAGGGTGGCGCCGGCCTGGTCGATCCGATCCGCCGCCAGGTTGGGGCGCACGTCGAACCCGTCGTCGAACGCGCCCCGCAGGCTGGCGTTGGAGCGGGCGCGCACCGGCGACTGCCGCTCGGCGAAGAGGCGCACGTCCCACAGCTGGCGGCGTGCCGCGGCGGGGGCGAGGCGCACCTCGGCGCCGGTGCCGCGGAAGTAGTCGTTGTCGTCGCGCCCCAGCAGCAGCGCGCTCGCGGAGGTGCCGAGCGAGAAGGGCTGCGACGCCGGGTCTACCGCCTGGAGGCCGCGGTACGCCGCGACTTCCATCCGCCGCGCCGCGTTTGCATACGCGCCGGAGAGGCGCGCTCCCACCTCACCCGTGGTGCCTGCGCGCAGCTCCGCCGCCAGCGCCGCGGGGCCGAAGGAGAGCCCGGCACGGGCGCCCAGCGAGAAGCCTTCCACGCGGTTGAAGCGCACCAGGTCCGGCGTGAGCACCTGCAGGGTGGGGCGGCCCATGCCCCACGGCACGCTGGGGATGCTGCCCAGGCGCTCGGTCAGGCTGCGCAGCTCCTCGCCGCCCACGATGCCCTCGCCGTCGTCGTAGATGCCGCCCTCGAACGCGGGCCCGGCCACCAGGTCGGCGTGCTCGTCGCGCGTTACGACGAAGACGCGGTCGCACTTCTCCGCGGGAGGCCGCGCGCCCGCCTTGTCGCCCCGCCGCGCGCGCATGATGCTGTCGCGGCGTGCGTAGCGGCGGGTCGTGTCGCCGTGCTCCATGCGCTCCAGGGCCTCGTTCCACCCCGCGTTCCAGGCGGAGTCGCCCTGCGTGTCCGTGCCGATGCTGATGCTGCCGAAGAAGCGCGGGCGGCACGGCCGAGGCGCCGAGCCCGCCGCGGCGACCTTGCGCAGCGCGGCGGCGGCGGTGGTCGTGGTGTCGCCTTCCACCGTGTAGCCCTCGTAGCCGCGCTCGTACTCGATGGGGAAGCGCGTGCCCGCGAAGCGCGCCACGCCGCGGGCGGCGATGGTGCGCGGCAGCCACCAGCGCAGTCCGATCAGCCCGTAGTCGAGCACCACGTAGTCCAGCTCGGCGCCCGCCTCGGGAGAGAGGACGGAGAGGCCGGAGACGCGGCTGGAGTAGCCGCGGCTCAGGCGGAACGCGGCGCGCACCACGGCGTGCGTGTCGGAGTCGATCCAGAACGAACCGTTGATGAGGTGCGGATCCGGCCGGCGGGCGGCGATGCGAAGCTCCACCGTTCGCACCGTGCGGCCGCCGGGGAGGCGGATGGCAATGCTGTCGCCGGTGGAGAAGCGGTAGTACGCCTCGCTCCCCGGCGCGAGCGGGTGCTGGAGCACGGTGGAGTCCACGCGGAGCAGCATCACCGAGTCCACCGGGTCGAACGCGAGCGCGGGGACGGAGCCGGCGATGTCGGGAGATGCGCGCTTGACCGCGGCGCTCACCGGCGGCGCGACCTCGCGTGCGCCCAGCACCTGCACGCGCACCGTGTCGCGGCTCCAGTCGATGTGCGACGCCGTCTCGCGCCGGAAGAGGAGCCGCTCGGCGCCCGCGACGGCCAGGCGCGCGGAGAGCCGTTCACGTGCCGTGACGTGGTACGCGGTGATGCGGTTGTCCACCACCGCACGGCGGGCGCGGGCGAGGCGGACCAGCTCGCCGGCGCGGGCGTCTCGGTACGAGTCGGCGGGAACCGCCGTCTGTGCGGCGGCGGGTGCGGCGCACAGCAGCAGCGCGAGGGCAGGGAAGAGACGCATGGCCGGGAAGGGCGGGAGAGATCGGGACGGGAGAGGTTGCGCGCCGTCGTACGGCCGCCCGCCGCGCGAAGTTCCACATCCGCGCAGCCCAAACCGCCGCGCATCTTCCCAATCCGGACGTGCCCGGCCGTCCGTACCGCCGCGGAGGTGAGGCAACGTGAAGCGGGGCCGCTCCTTGTGCCGGAGCGGCCCCGCATCTTCATCCCTACCCGGCCTGCCTGCCGTCTGCCGTTACGGGCAGATGTGGCCGCAGCTTCCGGCCGAGCAGTCGAGGATCGGCTTGGTGACCACGAACTGCGCGTGAAGGAAGGTGTCCTGCTCCTCGACCGTCTGGAAAGCGTCGACCGTCAGCTCCTCGACGTTCAGCTTGAGCTTGTTCATGGGTCCGCTCCGGATGAGAGGTTTGCCGGCGCGAAGCTCGCCCCGGCTGTGCAACCTTACGGCGCAATGCGTACGATTGCCGTCATATTATATCCATGTAATCGGATGTCGTCAACGCCTGTTGGCCGATAGGGCGCGTCGGGCGTCGCTGTAGCGTCTATCTGCGTTGCTCTCGCCACCTTCCCGATGCACGCCGACAACGGGCGCTCTCCCTCTCCACAGCTTCGCGTCCGATGGCTCCGGCTCGGCCGATGAGCTGCCGGACGAGCGCGACGCAGACCGGGAGATGCGAAGCGCTAGCAGGGGATGCGCTCCGCTCGACTCGGGACGGGTAAGGCGCGCAGGATGTTCGGTTGACGGGTCCGGCGGTGGTATCTACGTTGCGCCGTCGCCCCCAGTCTCCCGTTCCGGAAGGTCCGTTGCGCCGTCTCGCCGCTGTCGCCGCAGTCCTGCTAGCCTGCGCCTGCGCGGCGCCCCGGCCGTCTCCCGCACCCGTCGCCGTTCCGCCGCCCGCCGACACCGCCGCTGTCCGTCCCCAGCCGGGCGCCGAGCACGGATCGCACTGGGTGGAGCGCACGCTGGCGTCGATGTCGCTGCGCGAGAAGGCGGGGCAGATGATGATGGCGTGGACCGGCGGCGAGTACGTGGCCGACGATTCGCCCAAGATGGCGCGGCTGCTGGAGCTGGTGCGCACCGACGGTGTGGGCGGCATCATCATCTCCATCGGCTCGCCGTACAGCTACGCGGCCAAGCTGAACGCCCTCCAGCGCAACGCCCGCGTGCCGCTGCTGGTGGCGACGGACATGGAGAGCGGGCCGGGGATGCGGCTCAACGCTGGCTACACCATCCCGGGGATGCTGCCA
>DASRQW010000447.1 GCA_035696245.1 Longimicrobiaceae bacterium
GGGGAACGTGCCGACCGTCACCGCGGCGACGCGAACCTGCGCGCTGTCCGGCCCGAAGATCTGCACCTGGGCGGGCGTCACGCGCTGCTCGCGGAGCAGGTAGTCGTCGAACTTGATGGCGATCACCCCGTTCTCCACCCGCGCCGTGCCCGGCTTGGGCGGCGACGTGTCCGGCGCAAGCGTGCTCAGCCGCAGCGTGGGCTCGCGCCCCGCCGCCAGCAGCGCCGAAGCCGTGTCGCGCGCCTCGTACGAGTCGAGCACGCGGTTGCGGTTCACGTCGTTGAATGCGCGGATTCGGTACGTGCCCTCGGGGATGTGCCGGAACGCGAAGCCGCCGGAGCTGTCGGTGGATACGGAGTAGACCAGCGAATCCGGCGCGCGGATCGCCTCCACCCGCCCGCCGATGAGCGGCTTGCCCGTGACCCGCTCCGCCGCCGTGCCGGTGAGCAGCGTGTTGGGGATCTCAGGGCCGGTGGAGAAGGTGACCTCCACCGGGTCCACGATGCGGTTGCCGAACAGGTCCTTCAGCGTGGGGTCTACGTGCACCTGGTAGATGCGGTTCGGCTCCCAGCCGCGCAGCAGGGAGATGCGGATCTCGTCGCCCGACTGGTCCACCGTCACCCCGCTCGTGCGCGGCGAGACGGAAACCGCGTCGCGCACGCCCGTCTGCGAAACGCGCTCGTCGAACACGAGGACGACGGGCGCGCGGTAGCCCGGCACCTTGGCCATCGTGTCCGGGCGGGTGGAGAGGAGGACGGGGCCCAGCTTGTCCTCCGGCCCGCCCGGCGGCGATTCGATGTGCGCGCACGCGGCGAGGAGCGCGATCGCGGCCGGCGCCAGGCGGGCGGCGCGCCTCACGCCACGCCCTCCAGCGCCGCCAGCTTCTCGGCGAGCTTCGCGCGCTGCTCGCCGTACGACGCCAGCTTCTCGCGCTCCTTGTCCACCACGTCCTTCGGCGCGCGGGCAACGAAGCTCTCGTTCGCCAGCTTCTTCTCCGTACCGCCGATGAGCCCGGTGACGCGCCCCAGCTCGTCGCGCAGCCGGCCACGCTCCTTCTCCAGGTCGATCACGCCTGCGAGCGGGACGAAGAGCTCGGTTCCGGAGCGGAGGACTGCGCTGGCGCCCACCTCGCCGTTGGCGGACGCGAACTCCATCTCGTCCACGCGCGCAAGGTCGTGCAGCGCGCGGCGGCCCGCCTCCAGCACCGCCCGCGCCGCGTCCGACGCGCCGCCCACGCGCAGCGGGATGCGCTTGCCGGGCTGCACGCCGTACTCCGCGCGGATGTTGCGCACCGCGGCGATCACCGCCTGCAGCTCCTCCATCCCCGCCTCGGCCTCCGCGTCGTCGAAGTCCGCGCGCGGGGACGGCCACGGCGCGACCATGATCGACTCGGGGTCGCCATCGGCGCGCGGCAGGCGCTGCCAGACCGCCTCGGTGATGAAGGGCACGACGGGGTGGAGGAGGCGCATCGCCCCGTCCAGCACCTCCACGAGCGTGGCGCGGGCGGCGCGCTGGCTTGCCTCGCCGCGGTCGCCGTACAGGCGCGGCTTGGCCATCTCCAGGTACCAGTCCGCCAGCTCGCCCCAGAAGAACTCGTATCCGCGCGTCGCAGCATCCTGAAGCCGGAAACGCTCCAGCGCGTTGGTGATGTCCGCCGCCGCCTTCGACAGGCGCGACAGGATCCAGCGGTCGGCCAGCTCCAGGTCGCCGCGCACCTCGTCGATTGAGACGCGGTCGCCGTCGCCCAGGTTCATCAGGGCGAACCGGCCGGCGTTCCACAGCTTGTTGGCGAAGTTGCGGCCGGGGCCGAACGCCTCCTCCAGGTCCTCGTGGTTCAGGTACTGGTCGGTGCCCGCGCCGCTTCCGGAGATCACGGTGTACCGCAGCGCGTCCGCCCCGAAGCGGCTCACCACGTCCAGCGGGTCGATGCCGTTGCCCAGCGATTTCGACATCTTCCGGCCCAGGTGGTCGCGCACCGTGCCGTTGAGATAGACGTCCGTGAACGGGATCTCACCGCGGAACTCGATGCCCGACATCACCATACGCGCGACCCAGAAGAAGAGGATCTCGGGCGCGGTGACCAGCGTGTCGGTGGGATAGAACTTCGCCAGGTCCGGCGTCTCGTCCGGCCAGCCCATGGTGGAGAACGGCCACAGCCAGGACGAGAACCACGTGTCCAGCACGTCGGGGTCCTGCTCCAGCGCCGTCCCGCCGCACTTGGGGCAGGTCGCGGGATCCTCGCGGGCGACGATCGTCTCGCCGCAGCCGTCCGACTGGCAGTAGAAGACGGGGATGCGGTGGCCCCACCACAGCTGGCGCGAGATGCACCAGTCGCGGATGTTCTCCATCCAGTGCTCGTAGATCTTGCCGAAGCGCTCCGGGTGGAAGCGCAGGCTGCCGTCGTGGTACGCGGCGAGCGCCGGCACGGCGAGCGGCTTCATGCTCACGAACCACTGGTCCGACAGGCGCGGCTCCACCACCGTGTCGCAGCGGTAGCAGTGCGGCACGGCGTGCGGATGGTTGGCCACCTTCTCCAGCAGCCCCAGCTCGTCGAACGCGGCGACCACGGCGCGGCGCGCCTCGAAGCGGTCCAGCCCGCGGAACGGCGCGGGCGCCTCGTCGTTCATCGACGCCTCGGGCGTCATCACGTTGAGCGACGGCAGGCCGAGGCGCTGCCCCATCTCGAAGTCGTTGGGATCGTGCGCCGGAGTGATCTTCACCGCGCCCGTCCCGAACTCCGGGTCCACGTACTCGTCCGCGACCACGGGAATGCGGCGGCCGGTGAGCGGCAGCTCCAACTCGGCGCCCACCAGCGCGCTGTACCGCTCATCGCCCGGGTGCACGGCGACCGCGGTGTCGCCCAGCATCGTCTCCGGACGCGTGGTGGCGACGACGAGGTACGGGCGGCCGTCGCGGAGGCGCGGCAGGCCGTTCGTGTTCGCGGAGCCTTCCGCCAGCGGGTAGCGGAGATGGTAGAGCTTGCCGTTCGTCTCCGCCGGCTCCGCCTCCTCGTCGCTGAGCGCGGTGAGGCAACGCGGGCACCAGTTGATGATGCGGTTGCCGCGATAGACCAGCCCCTTCTCGTGCAGCCGCACGAACACCTCGCGCACGGCCCGCGACAGGCCGGGATCGAGCGTGAAGCGGGTGCGGTCCCAGTCTGCCGACGAGCCGATGGCCTTGAGCTGGTCCAGGATCACGCCGCCGGTCTTGCCCACGAACTCCCACACGCGCTCCACGAACGCCTCGCGGCCCACGTCGTAGCGCGTCTTCCCCTCCTTCGCGAGCAGGCGCTCCACCACGTTCTGCGTGGCGATGCCGGCGTGGTCGGTACCGGGCACCCAAAGCGCCTCGCGCCCCTGCATGCGGCGCCAGCGGATCAGGACGTCCTGGATGGTGTTGTTCAGGCCGTGCCCCATGTGGAGCACCGCCGTCACGTTGGGCGGGGGGATGACGATGACGTACGGGTCGCGCTCCGAGGCGGCGTTCGCGTGGAACAGCCC
>DASRQW010000448.1 GCA_035696245.1 Longimicrobiaceae bacterium
GGTCCGGGACGGGCAGCGTGCCCGTGTGAGCGCCCACCGTCTCCTCGGCAGACAGGAACTCCTCCTCCGGCGTTTGCTTGCGCAGCACGGCGGCATCGCGCACCGCCTCCCACGTGGGAGGCGCGGGCTCGGGCTCCGGGAAGCGCGCGGCCGCGGCGGAACGGGAGATGTCGTGCGACGGCTCGGCAGGCAGGCGGCCGTCCGACGGCGGCGGGGCCAGCCAGGCGCGCACCGGCACGCCGCTGTCCAGCGCCGGGGCGAACAGGTCGCCAGCGACGCGCTCCGCCAGCACCATCGCCCCGTCGGCCCTCGCCGCCAGCGCGTCCAGCCCCGCCGCGTTGGCGGGGACGAACAGCAGCAGCGCCGCACCCGCCTCGCGGAAGCCGGAGACGATCTGCGCCCACCGCGCGTGGCGCAGGACGGACTCCGGGTCCTCGGTGTACGTGCCGGCGGGCACGAGGTAGAAGCCGCGCCCCGGCACCGGCCGCGCGCTGCGGGCCAGCGAAGCGCCGTAGAGGAAGACGTCCACCACCCCGTCCTGGTTCGCCATCCCGATGCGCTCGTGCAGCACCGGGTCGTCCAGGCTCAGGTCCATCAGGAAGGTTCGGCGGCCCTCCGCCGCCCACCCCGTGGCGAGGGCGACGGTGGCGTCGGCCACCCACGCGCGGTCGGCCGCAGGGTCGAACAGCACGAGCAGCGGCCCGCCGCTCGCGGCATCCGGCGCCGCGGTGGCGGGGATGCGCTCGAACGACGGGTCGAAGAAGGTGGGCGGGGGGAGGCTCCCCCCGGCCGTGCGCGGCGTGGGATCGGTCATGGGCGGGGAACGGATCTTTCGCGCGGGGACGGCGGCGCGCCGGCCTGGGTGCGCGGCGCGCGGGAAGCCGGGGCCGCCGGTCCGGCACGGAGCCAAAGGTAAGGAGCGTGCGCGGACCGCCGCAAGCGTGTTCCGCGCAAGGCGGTGCGGCTCACGCCTGCGCGGGCTCGTCGCTCAGGTAGTGCACGGGGGCGTCGCCCCACAGCCGCTCCAGCTGGTAGAACTCGCGCGCCGCCGGGTGGAAGACGTGCACCACGAAGTCGAAGTAGTCGATCAGGATCCAGCGGCCGCCGCGCTGACCCTCCACGTTGAGCGGGCGCGTGCCGTGCTTCTTCAGCTCGTCGATGAGGTTGTCGGCGATGGCCGACACGTGCGTGTCGGACGTGCCGGTGGCGATCACGAACCAGTCGGTGGCGCTGGAGATGCCCTTCAGCTCCAGGACGGCCACGTCCCTGGCCTTGCGGTCGTGCAGGAGGTCCACGGCGCGCGCGACGTCAACGGGCAGGTCCAGGCTCGCGGGCGCGACGGGGGTGTTGCTCATCCGGTCTCCGGAAATCTTGGGTTGATGTCCGCCATCCGCGGCGCGGCACCCCTCGCGGGGGCGCCGCGCCGGGCGGAAAGCGGCAAGTCACGGACCAGCCTCGGCCCATGTGGATGCGGACGACGAAGCGGCCCCTGCCGCGCACCCGGGGGGGTGCGAGCGGGGGCCGCTCCCTCCATCCTGCTTCGCCGCGGTCGCAAGGCCGCGGGCGATCACTTCTCGTCGATGACCCAGACCTTGATCTCGGGATGCACCTGCGAGTGCAGGCGCACCGGCACGCTGGTCACGCCGAGGGCCTTGATGGGCTCCTCCAGCTCGATCGCGCGGCGGTCGACGGTGATGCCCTGCTCGGCCAGCTTCTCGGCGATGTCGCCCGAGGTGATGGAGCCGAACAGCTTGCCTTCCTGGCCCGCGCGGGCGTGGAAGGTGAGCGAGATGCCCTCCAGCGCCTTGGCACGCTCGCGCGCCTCGCCCAGCGTGGCGGCCTCGCGCTTGGTGACCTGCGCGCGCTCGCTCTCGATCTTGCGGATGTTTCCCTGCGTGGCCTCGTAGGCGAGGCCCTGCGGGATGAGGAAGTTGCGGCCGTACCCGGGCTTCACGTCGACGATCTCGCCCGCGTTGCCGAGGTTCTCGATTCGGTCCCTGAGGATCACCTGCATCGTGGTATCTCCTTTACCCTTCGAAGCCCGCGATGTACGGCAGGAGCGCCAGGAAGCGCGCGCGCTTGATGGCGGTCCCGGCCTGGCGCTGGTGGCGGGCGCACATCCCGCTGATGCGCCGGGGCAGGATCTTGCCGCGCTCGGTGATGAAGCGCGTGAGGGTGCGCTCGTCCTTGTAGTCGATGGTCCGCGAGCCGGACTCGCAGACGGGGCAGGTCTTACGGTTTGGGCGCATGGTCTAGTCCTCGTCCGAATCTTCGTCCTCGTCGCGGGCCGGCGTGGCCTGGACGGGAGTCGTCTTGAGGTCGCCCTCGTTCACCACCACGAGGTAGCGGAGCAGCTCCTCGTCCAGCTTCAGCAGGCGCTCGAACTCGGGGAGCGCCTCGGCGGGGGCGGCGAACTGCGCCACCACGTAGTAGCCGGTGGTCTGGTCCTCGACCGAGTAGGCGAGCTGGCGCTTGCCCCAGTGGTCGACCGCGGTGATCTCGCCGCCATTGGTGCCGGTCAGGAGCGCATGGTAGCGCTCGACCTTCTCGTTGATCCGCTCGTCCTCGACGGCCGGCGAGAAGATGTACACGATCTCGTAGTCCCGCAAAGTCACCTTGCCTTTGGACATGAGGCCCCGTGCCGGTGCGCGCGGAGCAGGGTATGGAACAAAAGAGCCGCCCTCCAGGCTGGAAGGCAGCTCACAAGTATAGCACCCCGCCCCCGCCCCCGCAACCGCGGGAACCCGGCGGACTCGGACGGCAGCCTACTTCTTCGGCTGCGGCACCTTCATCCCAGTCTTCACGTCGAAGTTGCTCGGCGGAATCGGCTTGGGAACGATGTGCGCGGAAACTTGCGGTGCGGAAACTTGCGGCATCGGGCTTCCCTCCAAGTTGATGATGCGAACCTCCTGAGGCCTTGCAGGAGCCGTGCTCACCTGAATTGCGACCGGGATCGAGGCAATCGCCGCCGCGACGAGACTGAAGATCAGCGCCCTCGTCGCTTTGTAGAGATACTCGCCGCGGTTGACGTTGTTGACGGCGTTCCGATCGGCAGCCTCAATATAGCGTTCCTTCAAGAATTTCTCAAACTCAGCCGAAGCCAGTCCCGGTGTGCCTGCGGATTCATGGTGGGCCTTCAGCCCATCGAAATAGGCAGACAGTACCGAGGGTAGCGGGATTTGCCTGTATGTGTACCCATGCACCGAGCGGACAAACGACCAGCCGGAAAGCACGAAGGCTGCGACGGCGACCGCGAACACCGGCCAAAACACCACGGCCAGTTGGCGCGGCGCGTGATCGAAGTGCTGCACGAGCACCAGCAATCCACCACCGAGAAGCGTCAGGACGCCTAAAGGCGCGCTGGCCGATCCTTGGATCTGATCACGACGCACCCACTCCGTCTCGTACAGCTTCTCGTAGAATTCAGGGCCAGTGTAATTCACAGTAGGTCGTCAAAGAGGCGCGCACAATCACAAAGCTCCGCTCCGCCCGAAGGAGTGCGGGCGGAGCGGAGGGAGAGTCTAGTGCGTCAGACGTTGAAGCGGAAGAGGAGGATGTCGCCGTCTTTGACGACGTATTCCTTGCCCTCGGAGCGCATCAGGCCCTGCTCGCGGGCGGCCTTCACGGAGCCGGTCTTCTCGAAGTCCGCGAACGCCACCGTCTCGGCGCGGATGAAGCCGCGCTCGAAGTCCGAGTGGATCACGCCGGCTGCCTCGGGGGCCTTGGCGCCGATGGGGATCTCCCAGGCGCGCACTTCCTTCTCGCCCGCGGTGAAGTACACCTGGAGCCCGAGAAGACGGTAGCCCTCGCGGATGAGCGCGTGGAGGCCGGGCTCGGTGAGGCCGAGCGAGGAGAGGAACTCGGCGCGCTCCGCCTCCGGCAGCTCGGCGACCTCAGACTCGATCTTGCTGGAGACGGGGACGATGTGCGCCTCTTCCCCGCTCTCCTCCACGGCCTTGCGAAGCGCCCGGACGTGCTCGTTGTCGCCCTCCGGCAGGTCGTCTTCCGACACGTTGGCGAGGTAGAGGACGGGCTTGGCGGTGAGCAGGTTGTACGACTTCATCAGCTTGACCTCGTCCGCGCTCGCGTCGACGGTGCGGGCGGGCTGGCCTTCGGAGAGCACGGCGATGATGCGCTCCAGCAGCGAGACCTCGGTCGTGGCGTCCTTGTCGCCGCCCTTGGCCGCCTTGCGCGCGCGCTCGATGCGCTTCTCCGCCACGGCCAGGTCCGACAGCGCCAGCTCCAGGTTGATGACCTCGCGGTCGCGCACCGGATCGACGGAGCCCATCACGTGCACCACATCGTCGTCGTCGAAGCAGCGGACGACGTGGACGACCGCGTCGGTCTCGCGGATGTTGTTGAGGAACTGGTTGCCCAGCCCCTCGCCCTCCGACGCGCCCTTCACCAGGCCGGCGATGTCCACGAACTGCACGACCGCGCGCAGGACGCGCTGCGGCTTCACCTGCTCCGCGAGCAGGTCCACGCGGCGGTCCGGGACCTCCACCATGCCCACGTTGGGCTCCACGGTACAGAACGGGTAGTTGGCGGCGTCCGCGCCCGCGGCGGTCAGTGCGTTGAAGAGCGTGGACTTGCCCACGTTCGGAAGGCCGACGATGCCGAGCTTGAGCATAGGTGCTGAAACCGTTTTCGGGAGATTCGCGCAAACGAAGAGGCCGGGCATCCCGCAGAGGGGCCCGGCCGCTGTCGTTCAAACCTACCACTCGCACCGCGGCCCGTCAACGCCGCGGCGGCCCTGCATCGCCCAGCGGTTCACTAGCGCGCGGGAGATGCGGCCGCGCTGTCCGCGCGCGCCTCGGCGGGCGTGTGGATGCGGACGGCGAGGATCTGCGTGCGGCGCTGCGTGGGCACATTGAGCAGCGCGCCTGCGATCTTCGCGGCGGTGGACGGCTCCTCGATGCGGCCCAGCACGATGGCGTTCGCGCCGAGCCAGCCGGCCTTCTTCTTCGCCGCTTCCACCAGCGAGCGCTCGTTCGTGGTCATCGTCTCGCCGCGCAGCCAGATCACGGCGATGGGATCGTACGGCTGGCGGATGTCGGCCTCGGTGCGGTAGACGCGGACCTGGTCCTTGGCGACGACGGGGTACGTCGCGGGGTTGCCCAGCCGCTCGGCGTGAACGCTGACGCAGGCGGAGAGCAGGACGGCTGCGGAGAGGGCGGAGAGGATGAGTCTGTGGTTCATGGAAGCCTCACGGGCATCGGGTCGGTAGATGTGCGGCGGGTGTTCTGCCGGTCTCATCCCAACTCAACCACGGTGCCAGGAAACATCCGGCTGCGCATCTACCGCCAAGCCGATTTGCCGCAAACCACTTACGCAGATGAAGCCGAGGCGATGCCCGCCTCCCGAATAATCCGAGCGTCCCTTCGTGAGGTCATCTCGCATCGAGAGCGGAGGCCGCACGTAGGTCGTAAGCCGGAAGCCGCGCATCTGCCGGGCACCTGAACGGCGAACGCCCCCACGTTGCGGAGGCGTTCGGTGCGTCCAGGCCAACGAGCTGCGGACTAACGGACGGCGAGCTCTTCCGGCCTTACGCCCTCGGCCGGGGCCGGGCTGATGGCGAGCTGGCGGAGGTCGTCGACCGAGCCGTTGAAGCGGTTCAGGTCCACCGCGCGGCCAATGCCGGCCACGCTGCCGCGCTCGCTGTGCTGCCAGAACGCCCAGCGGCCCACCGACGGCTCGTCCACGTCGTACTCGGCCACCCACAGCGGGTAGTCGTCGAGCGCGGTGCCCAGGTGCGCGCGGCGGAAGCCCGGCTTGGTGTAGACGATGGGGCGAACGCCCGTGCGGCGCTCCACCTCGCCCAGCCACGCGCGGACGCCGGCCACCAGCCGCGCATCGCCCACGCCTTCCACGCTCTCCACGTCCACCACGGGCGGCAGGTCGCCTTCCGTCACGTCCACCACGCGGAGGAAGTGGTCGGCCTGCGCGATGCCGCTCAGGCGCGGGCGGAAGCGGTGGTACGCTCCGCGGGCGATCCCCACCTCGCGCAGCCCCGCCCAGTTGCGCGCGAACGCCGGGTCCACGAAGCGGCCGCCCTCGGTGGCCTTCACGAACGCGAAGCCCACGCCGTCGTCCGCCGCCGCCTGCCAGTCGATCCGCCCCTGATAGTGCGACACGTCGATGCCCCGCGTCCCGAGCCTCACTTCCTTCGCCGCGTACTTCACGGGCACGGCGGCCACCGCTGGAGCCAGCGCGCGGGCCGGAAGCGCGGGGCGGGCGGAGGCGATCGCGGGAGCGCCGGCCACGGGCTTCGCCTTGCGCGAGTGGCCGGGGGTGGACGCGAACACGGCGGGGATCAGGAGCGCCGAAGCCAGCTTGAAGTGGAAGTCGATCATCCGCGCGTTTCTCTCGGTCTGGAAGATCGCTCCGCGGGGCGTTTACCGCCTAAATCGAATCCGCGAGCGCACTTGCTGAGCGCGGACAACGCGAAAACCTTGCCACGGAATTCGACCGATGGCTGGAAAGCCAAATCTGGGTCCTGCATGCACTTGTGGTCGGAAGAGCGGGATGGCGGGCCGGAAAGTCTGCCTCCGCGGAAATCTGTCCGGCAGCCGGGAGATGCAGCGCGAACGAGCCGGTGAGTCGTGGGATAACAACGATCGGAAGATGCGAGCGTCCGGCGATAACGCCCGGGGGAGTGGACACCGGATGGGCGGAAGATGTTGATAGATCGGCAGATGCGAGACGAACGGGGGGATGGGCGGGCGGTGAGGATGTCGCGCGGATGCGATGAATCGCACCCCTACGCGTCGGGACCAACGTAGCGGGGGATCCGGATCTACGAGGTTAGGAGTTGTAGCGGTTCATGGCGGCTTCGATGCCCTGGTCCATCCAGAGCTGGACGCCGTCGAGCAGATCGGGGAAGCGGTCGAGGATGGCCTGGCGGTCGGCGCGGGAGGGGGGCGCGAGGACGTACGCGGCGAGATCCATCTGCGGTGGTTTGGCGCCCACGCCGATGCGGAGGCGCGGGTACTCCTTGGTGCCCAGCGTCTGCTCAATGGACTTGAGGCCGTTGTGGCCGCCCGCGCTGCCGCCGGGACGAAAGCGGACCTGGCCCGGCTCCAGCGCCACGTCGTCCACCAGCACCAGCATGTCCTTGCCCAGGTCGACGGCGTTCATGCGCTTGTACTGCGCGATGGCGCCGCCGCTCAGGTTCATGTACGTGAGCGGCTTGATGAGCCGGACGGCGTGCGGCTCCACGCGCCCGGCCGCGACCGCGGCGTTCTTCTCCTGGCGGAAGCGGCCCAGCTTCCACGCGTCGAGCAGCGAATCCAGCAGCCACCATCCTACGTTGTGGCGCGTCATCGAATACTCGCGGCCAGGATTTCCCAGCCCCACGATCACCTTGAGCCCGGCCAACGCGCTACCTCTCCGGCCGCGCGGCCGGGCTCAGGGTGACGTGCGTCACGTCTTACGCCTCGCCCTCGGACTCGGCGCCCTCGGCCGCCTCGTCCGTGCCGCGCACGGTGGGCGACAGCACGGAGGCGATGGCCAGGTCGCCGTCGGTGAGGATCTTCACGTTGGGCAGGTTCAGGTCGCGCACGCGGATGGACTCGCCCACGCCCATGCCGCTCACGTCCACGTCCACCGTGGCCGGGATGTCGCGCGGCAGGCACTCCACCTCGATCTCGTACAGCACGTGGTCCAGCACGCCGCCAGCGTCGCGCACGCCCGCCGGGGTGCCGGCCAGGTGGAGCGGGACCTGGAGGGTGAGCGTCTCGCCCGCGTGCAGCTGCAGGAAGTCGACGTGCAGGATGATGGGGCGCACCGGGTCGCCCTGCACCTCGCGGATGAGGACGTCGGTGGTGACGCCGCCTTCCACCGCGAGCGAGAAGACGGTGTTCTCGATGCTGATGCCGGCGAGGAGCTTCTCCAGCTCGTGGGCGTCCACGGTGATGGGGACGTTCGCGTCGCCGTGTCCGTAGAGGACGGCGGGGACCTTTCCTGCCGCGCGGAGCTTGCGCGCGGCGCCCTTCCCGGCGTTCTCGCGGGGCTGCGCGTTCAGTGTAGCGGCCATTCCATGCCTCCGTCGTGCTGATGTGCCGCGGGCGCGGGTGCGCCGCGGGTGCTGCGGCCGGTCGTTCCGGCCATGCTGCAAAGATAACCTACATCTCGAAGAGCGCGCTCACCGACTGGTTGTAGTGGGTGTAGCGCACGGCGCGCGCGATCAGGTCGGCCACCGAGAGCACCGTCAGCCGGTCGAAGTGCTTCTCTTCGGGGATCGCGATGGTGTTGGTCACCACCAGCTCCTTGAGCGGCGCGTCCATCAGCCGCTCCACGGCGGGGCCGCTGAGCAGCGCGTGGCTGGCGCAGCAGTACACGTCGCGGGCGCCGCGGGCCTTGAGGGCGCGCACGGCTTCGGCCATGGTCCCGGCGGTGTCGATCATGTCGTCGGGAAGCAGGCAGTCCTTGCCGTCCACCTCGCCGATCACGTTCATGACCTCGGCCACGTTGGCCGTGGGCCGGCGCTTGTCGATGATGCCGATGCTGCCCCCCAGCCGCTTCGCGAACCCGCGCGCCATCTTCGCCGAGCCCACGTCGGGCGCCACGACCACCAGGTTGGTGAGGTTCTTGTCGCGGAAGTAGCGCGTGAGCACCGGCGCGGCGTACAGGTGGTCGACCGGGATGTCGAAGAAGCCCTGCAGCTGGTGCTGGTGGAAGTCCACGCTCAGCACGCGGTCGGCGCCGGCGGTGGTGATCATGTTCGCCACCAGCTTGGCCCCGATGGCCACGCGCGGCTGGTCCTTGCGGTCCTGGCGCGCGTAGCCGAAATACGGGATGACGGCGGTGATGCGCGCCGCGCTGGCCCGGCGCGCCGCGTCGATCAGGAGCAGCAGCTCCATGATGTTGTCGGCCGGCGGGCTGGTGGGCTGCACGATGTAGAGGTCGCGCCCGCGCACGTTCTCGTCGATGCGCACGAAGATCTCGCCGTCCGCGAAGCGGCGGCTGGTGACCTTGCCGAGCGGGATCTCCATGCAGCGCGCGATCTCTTCGGCGAGCGGCCGGTTGGCCGAGCCCGCCAGCATCATCAGGTCGCCGGTCTTCAACTCGTCGTGCATCGGTCTCTCCGCGGGGCCGGGGTGGGGGTGCCGGAGCGCGACAGAATAGACCCCGGCGCCCGCCCCGTCAAGGCGCAAAAACG
>DASRQW010000449.1 GCA_035696245.1 Longimicrobiaceae bacterium
GACCACTCGCTGCGCTTCGCCTCCAGCCTGGCCGACGCGAGCCGCCCGGCACCCGCACGCACCGGCGAGGACACGGCGCTGCTCATCGCCGATCCCGCGTTCGACGCCCTCCACAGCCCGGAGCTGCCCCGGCTTCGAGGCGCGCGCGCGGAGGTGGAGGCGCTTCGTGCGCTCTATCCGAACCCTAGGAACGTGGTGCTCTCCGGCACCGGCGCCACCCGCGCCGCGGTGGCCGCGGATGCGCAACGGGCGACCGTGATCCACTACGCGGGCCACGCGGTGTTCAACGACGCGGTGCCCGGGCAGTCGTACCTGGTGCTCGCCGGAAGCGGGGTAACCGGCGAACTGTCCGCGGATTCCATAAGCAAGATGCACCTGCCCCGGCTGCGGCTCGTGGTCCTCTCCGCCTGCCGTACGCTGCCCTCGCGCGGGGGCCGCTCCGGCGGGTTCGCGGGGCTCTCCGGCGCGCTGCTGGCCGCGGGCGCGGGAGGGGTGGTGGGGAGCGTGTGGAACGTGGACGACAGCCTCGCGCAGCCGCTGATGCTGGATTTCCACCGCAAATATCTTCGCTCCGGCAACGCGGCCGAGGCGCTGAGGGAGGCGCAGCTAAGCCTGCTGCGCTCGCGCGACCTCGCGATGCGGTCCCCCGCGGTCTGGGCCGGGTTCCGCTACGCGGGCAGGTGATGGAGATTCGGAGGGTTGCCGAGCACCGAACGTGATTCGTCCTCTCAGCCCCGGAATGGTCGAACCGTCGCGAGCTCGAGTTGGAGCGTGTTCAGAGCTTTCTCGAGTGCGTTCCAGTCAGGCGCCTCCGCATCCGCGGCGGCGCGGACGCGGTCCAGGGCTGCGCGCGCGTCGCCTTGGGTGAGATCACGGGCACTCCGCAGGATCGTGCGGCTCTCATCGGCGCGGAAGAACGCGACATCCCGCCGGTGCGCGGCCAGGAGCGCCGCCTCGGTCCACGCGCCGAGCTGCAGGTAGGGCCTGCCGAACCGGTTTGCAAGCCGGTCCGTAGCCCGCTGCAGCAGCGGGGCGAGGGAGTCGTACGGCGCGTCGGGTCGGTTCGCGATCTGGTGAAGCGGGGTGCTGCGCCCGCTTCCGGGCTCGAAGCGCGCCGCTGCCTGCGTGGCCAGCAAGCGCGTGGTGTCCGTGTCTCCCGAGCGCGCCGCCACTGCCAAGTCCACCAGCAGTGCCCCTGCCCGTACGGCTCGGGCGTTCCGCTCCTCCGGTGTCGCCGGCGGAGAAGCGTCGCCGCCACGTATTGCGCCCCACCGCTCTGCTCCTGGCCACTCCGCCGGCAGCCCGCGTCCGGACTGCTCCAGGCGCATGGCCAGTTGCACCGGATCGTTCGCGCCGGACGCGCGTGCGCGCGGCAGCAACAGGAACGCGAGCGCCAGCGCGACCACTCCCGCGGGAAGTGCCGCCCATCGCCCGGAGCGGCGCCATCCCCGCGTGCGCACGCTCGGCGGAAGCGAGGGAGAAAGGGCGGGCGCGGGCGCCTCCGCCTGCGCATCCACCGCGCCTGCTTCCTCCTCTTCGAGCTCCCGGAGGACGGCCGCCGAGTCGGTGAACACCTCGTAGTCTTCGCCCGCCGTGGAGAGCTGCGCCAGCAGCTCGCGGCGCTCGGCGTCGCCCAGCCGGCCGTCGAGCAGGGCGGCAAGACGCTCGTCATCTATCTTGGGATCGTTCACCAGTGGCCTCCTGACGTGGGCGCTGCCCCATCTCGTTTGACGGACACCGTTCGGGACAATTCGCGCTCGCTCATCGATCCTCTTCATCCCCCAGCATGTCGCGCACGTCTTCGCCGCGCACTCCGCCGTTCTCCAGATATTCGCGGAGCTGCTTGAGCAGCCGCTCCACCCGCCGGTAGAGCGGCTTCTGTTCCAGGCGCAGCGCGCGGGCCACGTCGGCGAGCGTGTAGCCGTCCACCAGATGCATCCGCACGATCATCTGGTCCTCGGGCTCCAGCCGGTCCATGGCGCGGCGCAGTGCCTCGTTGATCTCATCCCGCCGTTCCCCCGCCTCCGCCGCGGCGAGCCCCCCGTCGGCCCCGGACCGGTCAGGCGCTACGTCGAGAGCGACGTCCGACGTCACCTCCACGACCCGCATGGGCGGCCGGGCGGGCAGGGATGCCAGCAGGCGGGCGAGCTGGGCGTCGGACAGGGTGGTGCGACCGCCGGTGCGCAGCTTCTCGGCCGCCTGTGACAGGGTGTACCCGTCGCGGTGAACGAGCGCCTCCAGCTCCGGCGCCGGCGGCCCCATGCGCGCCGCCATCGCCGAGGGGCGCCACCGCCCCAGCCGCCCGCGCCAGTAGTCGTGGAACCGCCGTGTGATCACGGTGGTGAGGTACGTCCTCAGCAGGCTCTCACCGCGGTAGTTGCCGATGACGGCGTAGTCGTCCTTAATCAGCTCGATCTTGATCCAGGCCGCGAAGTCCTCCGCGTCGCTTTCCGGCACGCCTTTGTGGCGGCAGAGCCTGGCGGCGACCTTCTCGATCCAATCGAGGTGCTCCAGAAAGAGAGCCTCATTTTTCTGACGGTCAAGCATCCGGAACCGGGAGCGAGGGACACCGAAGAGGCCGGAAATGATACCAAAGTACCCGCTCGCACCACGCATCGACAGGGGAACGTGCGCACCCGCGCGTGGAGCTTCGAATCCCCGCGGATGCGAAAAAGCGACGGCGCCGTCCGACTAGTAGCGATGCGGGACAGACACGACGCTCGCGCCGGCCGCCCACGAGGGGCGCCGCGACGGGGCGCCGCCCTTCACGGCAACGGAGCTCACATGGCCTTCACCCTCCGCATCACCTTCTCGGGGCTCTGCCTCTTCGTCCCCGAGCGCGCCGCCCCCGGCGACACCCAGGGCCGGATGCACGTGCTGATGCCCGGCATGTTCGGGCACCACCACGGTCCGGCGGACCGCCACATCCCCGTGCTCGCCTACGACTCGGGGTACCTCGTGGAAGGCGGTTCGCTGAACGACGTCACGGCGGTGGCGTCGCTCACCGGCCACACGCTCACCTTCGGGGACGGCGCAGACGCCGAGCTCAGGCTGTGCAGCCAGATCGTGAACCTGCGCGAGGTCACGGACCGTCCGGTGCACCCCGACCACCTGGCCGACGACACGCAGAAGAAGCTCGTCTCGCGCGTCACGCTGGGGGCGGGGGCGATGACGCGGGTGTCGCCGGGCGTGTGCTGGGAGTGGGGCCCCGGCGAGTTCCGGCCCATCGCTCACCGCGCGGAGTGGGAGATCCCGGACTTCCCGGGGGACCGGCTCGTCCTAGCCGCGGTGCCGTTCGGGGGTGGGGGTGCGTCCCGGGCGCTGGGCACCCTCTTCCCGGTGGACGGCTTGCTGAGCCTGGACGTGCTGCACGAGACGCAGGCCGACCTCCCCCCGGAGCCGCTGCCCCTGGAGCACCAGCACCCGCCCATGCCCGGCGAGTCCCCGATGCACTTCTCGGCGTACTTCGGCGTCTTCGGCGGCCCCGTGCCCATGCGCTTGCCGCGGTACTGGGGCAGTCTGGAGGAGTGCCCCGACCTTTCCGGCGGGTGCCCGTCCATCCCGCCGTCCATGGGCGGAACGCCGTTCAAGTGCCTGCTGGCGGGCAACGACCCCTGATCGATTTTAGTACGCCCGCCGCGATGCCGCGGCGGGCGATCCATTCCACCCACCGAGCGTGCGCCCATGTCTCGTGCCGCATCCATCCACATCGGCGTCAACCAGCCGTGCGAACGGTCGCCCGGCCAGCGGCTGCGGCACAGCGAGGACACGGCCTGGAAGATGGCGGGGCTGGCGCAGCAGGCCGGCTACCGCTCCATAACCGTGCTCCAGGGTGCCGAAGCCACCCGCCAGGCCGTTCACGACGCCCTCGCCCGCGCCGCGACGACGCTGGCGAGCGGCGACACCCTGTTGGTCTCCTTCTCCGGCCACGGCACCCGCCGGCGGGACCTGATGGTGGACAAGGACGAGCGGGACGACTGCGACGAGGCGTGGTGCCTCTCCGATTCCGTGCTCGTGGACGACCAGGTGGTGGGATACTGGCGGCTGTTCGACGCAGGCGTCCGCATCGTGGCGGTGACGGAGAGCTGCTACGGCGGGGGGATGGGCCGCGACTGGGACCGCCCGGTGCCCCAAGGGAGCGCGACGGCGGCGCTGGGCAGCCCCGGCATTGTCTACCGCGGCTCGCCGCCTGGCGAGGTGGCGCCAGCGGACCCGTGGGCGCCCTGCATCGCCGCGGCGCCGCGGCATGCGGACGGGATCGGCGCCAGCCTGCTGCTTCTCTCCGCCTGCGGGGAGCACCAGGTTGCACGCGACGGGCTGTTCTCCAAGCACCTGCTGGACATCTGGAGCGACGGCGCGTTCGGCGGGAGCTACTGCGAGCTGTACCGGCAGGTGCACCAGCGCGTGGCGACGCAGGCGTGCGGGCAGCAGCCTCGCATCTCGATGTTCGGCGCACCGGATCACCGGTTCTCCATCGAGCCCGCCTTCCATGTGCATCCGTGGGCCGCCGGTCGCACGACCGTATACCGCTGAGCTGCCGCGACGGGCGCACCTGCGGAGTTCGACGGCTCGCTTCGGCTCGGGAGGCCGGTGCTGGCAGGCCTGGCGGCTTGCAGAACGCTCGTGGACTGGCGAGCTTGCGAACGGCCGCAAGGCACTCCGCATACCCGTCCGCTGGTCCCCGTCTCGCGCTCTCCTCCTCCTTGATTCGTGCTTCCTCTCCTCCGCTCCCGCGGTGGGAACGTTGGAAGGACGCGGAACTCGTTGTACTCCATCGCCCATCATGAGCAACGTCCAAGTCCTCTTCTTCGCCGCCGACCCGGTTTCCGCCACGCCCGGCGCTCAGACGCTTCCCCTAGCCCTGGCCGAGGACATACGGGAGATCCGCGAGCGGGTGCGCGCGGCGGATTATCCTGACGCGTTGAAGTTCGATTACCGTCTTGCCGCGAGGTCGGAAGACCTGCGGCAGGCGTTGAACGAAACGCGTCCGAAGGTGGTTCACTTCAGCGGGCACGGCACGAGCGAGGGCCTGGTGCTGGTCGGGCGCGACGGTGCTCCGCATCTCGTTCGCGCAAAGGCGCTCAGGCAGCTGTTCGAAGCCTTTCCGCGAGAGATCCGGCTGGTGGTGCTGAACGCGTGCCTTTCCCACCCCCAGGCGAAGGCGATCGCCGACGTGGTGGGCTGTGCAATCGGGACGCGGCGCGAGATCTCCGACGAGGCCGCCATCACGTTCGGTTCGTCGCTCTACAGCGCCATCGCGTTCGGTCACTCCGTCCAGGTCGCGTTCGAGCAGGCGTGTGCGGCGCTGGCCATGGATCATCCCGGGGAAGAGGATTGCCCGGCGATCGTGTCCGCCCCCGACGTCGATCCCGGGGCGCTGATCCTGGTTCCTCCCCCCGGCGCTGAAGAGCCCGAGGACTGGCAGGACGTGGGATGGGTGAGAGCGATGCTCCCTTTTCTGCTCGTGGGGATGGCGGGCGTCTCGGCCGTGAAGATCGCCGAACCGATCTTTCCGCTGGCCTGGCAGCCAGAGTGCGGATGGAGCCTCGGAGATGTGGCCTCGCGCACGCAGCAGGCGGCTCACCCGGCCACGAGAGGTGAAGTGGCGGGGGGCCACTCGAGCTTCGCAGCGGCAATGGCCCTGCGCGCGCAGGGGAAACACGCGGCGGCCCTCCCCCTGTTCCGGCAAGCGGCAGAGGCCGGAGACTCCGCTGCCATGGGCTATCTGGGTGTGGCCCTGCTCAATGGCGACGGAATCCCCGAACCACAAATCGACTCCGGGATCGACTGGATCCAAAAGGCAGCTTACAAGCACGATCCATACGCGATGACGATGTACGCCAAAGTGTGGCGGGAGGGAATGGGGGGAAGACAACAGAGCCTGCGTCGTGCGCTGGAATGGTATGACAAGGCAGTTAGGGCAGAATGGCCGGACGCAATGCTTGAGCTCGCCGACATATATCGTGACCGCGGCTACTACAGGGCCGCCGTCAAGAACTATCGGTATGCGGTGCAGGCGGGGTCCGTGGACGCACTTGTCGGTGCCGGACGCATGTACGCGGACGGTCTGGGAGTGGAGCGATACCCCAGGGAGGCGGTATGCCTGTACAGCATCGCCGCGGAGGCCAAATCCTCAGCGGCGATGTACGAGCTGGGACGGAGCTACCAGGAAGGCAGTGGTGTTCGCCGCGATCTGGACGTTGCGATGAGCTGGTATCTCCAGGCCAGCAAAGGCGGCGTCCCGGACGCCACGGACGCGGTGGGTGCCCTGTACCTGGACGGCTTGGGTGTGAAGCGCGACAGCGCCGCGGCGATCCGCTGGTTCCGCCGGGCACAGCGCGAAGGATCGCTGGTCGCGGCCGCTCACCTCCAAGAGCTGGGAGTTGAGTGAGCAGCTCGGTGGCCGCTTCCCCGCGCGGGAGCGAGCGATGATCTCTGGATCCCATGCGCCTGATGCGCATCCGCGGAAGCAGTGTGTCGGATGGCCGTGCGGGCGGCGGTGGTTCCCTGCATGTCGATTCGCGGCAGGGTTACGGCGAGGAGGTCATCCACCAGTTCGTCGTGCGCGGGGCTGTCGCCTGGTCGGGCCAGGCGAGCGCCGACGGAT
>DASRQW010000450.1 GCA_035696245.1 Longimicrobiaceae bacterium
ATCCACTCCGCGCCCGGCGGCCCCGCCATCGGCCGGGCCGCGAACGGCGTTGTGGTGCGCGAGGTGGAGCGGCGCGCGGGCTGGGTTCACGTCCGCCGCAGCGGCTGGGTGTGGGGCACGCTGCTCGAGACGCCCCCTGCCGTCGCCGCCGCGAAACCGCCCGCTCCAGCGCCCACCGCCGCACGCACCGCATCTGCCGTCCCCGCTCGCACTCCCGCGCCTGCGCCGGCGAAACCGTCCACCGCAGCCCGCCCTCCCGCGCAGGTCGCCGCCGCGCCCGCTCGCCCTGCGCCTGCGCCTGCGCGTACGACGACGCCGACCGCTCCTCGGCCGACGCAGCCCGCTGCACGCCCGCTTCCGGCGCTCGCATCCGCATCGGCCTTCCGCGGAAACGCTCCGGTCGCGGCGACGCCCGCTGCGCTCCGTCCGGCACCCGCCGCCGCAGCGCCTCGGCCGATGACGCCCGCGCCTCGCGCGGCAGTGACAGCGGCTCGTTCGGTCGCGACCGCGCCTCGTCCGACACCCGCTGCGCCTGCTCGTCCGACGGCTCCGCTGCCTGCGGCGACCGCGCGGCGGGAGGCCATCGTGCTGCGGACGGCGCCGAACGCGGGGACCATTGCCGTGGTCGATCCCGCGGCGCCCGTGCAGGTGCTGGCGCGCCAGGGCGAGTGGACACGGGTGCGCGTGGAGGGCTGGACGCGCTCGCCGGTGGCCGCCGCGAACGCCGCCGCGCCGGGCGTCACGCTGCGCGCGCTCCGCGAGGACCCGGACGCGTACGCCGGGCGCGACGTGGACTGGACGCTGCGCTTCGTCTCGCTCCAGTACGCCGACCGGCTGCGGACCGACTTCACGCCGGGCGAAGCGTTCGTGCTCGCCCGCGACCCCAACGGCGAGACGGGCTTCGTCTACCTCGCCGTGCCCGCGCAGCTCCTGCCGGCGGTGCGCCACCTAGCCGCGCTCCAGCAGTTCCGCGCCGTGGGCCGCATCCGCACCGCGCGCTCGCCGCTCATGGGCCACCCCATCGTGGACCTCGCCGCGCTCCGGTAGCGCCCGTCCGCCCCGCATCTCCAGACCGCATCTACCGAACCGTCAGCACGCCGGGCGCCACTCGCGCCCTCGCCGCCAGACCGCGATTCCGCACCAACAGGAGCCCGCCCCCGAATGCACCCGTCCCGCGTACTCGTCACCGCCGCCCTCGCCGTGCTCACCGGCGCCACGCTCGGCCTCGCCGCGCCGGGGAGCGTGCAGCCCGTCATGCGCTCGCTGCGCGCCCGCCCCGCCACCGCCCGCGAGGAGCTGGCGCGGCTGGCGCCCATGGCGTTCGGGCACAGCGGCAAGCTGCGCATGCTCTTCACCGACCAGGGCCGCGGCGTGGAGCTGCCCATCGTGTGGGCCGAGAGCCCACAGGGCGACGTGTCGTACGCGTGGCAGCCGCTGGGCGGGTCGCGCTCGCCGGGGCTGCTGGGGCAGGCGCGGCTGTCGCTGGGCGTGCAGGCGCCGCTCGCCGCCGGCATGTGGCAGCTCCGGCTGAACGCGCTGGGCTGGACGCAGACGGTGGACGGCCTGGCCGTGGTCACCCGCGTGCCGCTGTCGGACAAGCGCAACGGCTACCTGAACGGCTACCGCATCGGCGACTACGTGACCGAGAGCAGCGGGCGGGGCGACGCGTACGCGCCCCCGCCGGGCTTCATCGAGGTCACGCCCGAGAATCGCGACATGCCGGTGTCCGAGCACTTCACGCTGGGCAGCTTCGTTACGCACGACCAGGCCGACGTGTGGCCCAAGTACGTGGCGCTGGACCTGCGCCTCATCGACAAGCTGGAGCTGACCATCCAGGAGCTGAACGCCATGGGCGTGCGCACCGAGCGCATGGCGGTGATGAGCGGCTACCGCACGCCGGCGTACAACATCCAGGGGGTGGGCGAGGGCGGCCGGGCGCTGCTGAGCCGGCACACCTACGGCGACGCGTCGGACGTGTGGGTGGACAACGACGCCAACGGCTACATGGATGACCTGAACGGCGACGGCCGCATCGACACGGGCGACGGCGAGGTGATCCTGCGCGCCGTAGACCGCGTGGAGGCGAAGTACCCCGAGCTCACCGGCGGCGTGGGCGTGTACCGCGACAACGGCTCGCACGGCCCGTTCGTGCACATCGACGCGCGGGGCACCAAGGCGCGCTGGTAGGCTCTCCCGGCCGGTTGGCGGATGGGCGACGAGAGGGCGGGCCTTCTTTCGGGGGCTCGCCCTCTCTTCTTCGAACCCGGCGCGATCGATGCGGACGAACGCCGAGGGGCGAAGTGGTCTCGGCGGATGGGGGTTCGGCGCGCTTCGGACGGGCCGCTCCGGAGCCGGCCGGCGGAAACCGCCCCGCCGTCCGTCTCCTCCGCGGGGTCGGGGAGCCTCCTCCTCCGGCGGGCGATACTGCCTGCCCGCCTCCGTCCGGGGTCTCCCCGCCCGGCGTGAGCCTCGCGTGCTCCGCGCCGGCTCACGCATCACGCCGCGCGAGTCTCCCGCCGCACCTCTTCATCGGGGTACGGCGAACCGCCGCGGTCCCATCTTCGCGACGCGTCGCACGGCGTCCCTGCATCGGCTTCCTCATCTCCGCGAAACGCATCCGGTGGAGCGCACGGAAGGGTGACGCGGATGAATCTTTTCTGAAGTCGCGTCGTATCAAGGCAGGCGCACCGGGGTGCGCCCATGAACCACATACTGCCTGGCGCGCACGCAGCGCGGGAGCCGATAAATGTACTGCTCGACTTGTGGAGCCTTCATCGCCGAGGGCCGCACGGAATGCGGGGTCTGCGGTGCCGCGGCGCCCGCTCCGCGGGCACCGCAGCCGCCCCGCATGGTGGGCCAGGCGGGCCCGCTGGGGCCCAGCTACGCCTCTCAGTTCCCCACCTTGGTCGAGCCCAGCGGGTTCTGCCCCCGCTGCGCGTACGCGGGGCCGGGCGCCGGGCACTTCTCGCGCGGCCGGAACGTGGCGAAGCTCGTGGGCTGCACGGTGGTCACCGGCGGCATCATGGGCGCCGGCGGGCTCGCGTACTACCTGCTGCGCAAGGACCACCGCCTGTGCCCGCGCTGCGGGATGAACTGGGGCAAGTTCGGCGAGCACGGCGTGTCGCTCGACGCGGCGGGGCAGGGCACGGGCATGCAGATGGGCTTCGGCGAGCCGGACGCGCGCTACCGCCGCGGCTCCATCGTCCTCTTCGCGTTCGCGGCGCTGCTTCTGCTGGCGGGCGTGATCGACCTGGAGCTCCCGCCCATCCTGTTCGGCCTGCTCTTCGGCGGCGGGGGCTACATGCTGCACCGCAAGTCCGAGTCGCAGCGCGAGGCCCGCCGCGAGGCGCTGATCGGGGCGCTCCAGCCGCCGGTGCTCAAGCTGGCCGCCGAGCGCCAGGGCCGCCTCACCGTGACCGACGTCGCCACCTCGCTGGGCTGGGCCGTCCCCCGCGCCGAGAAGGTGCTCAACTCGCTCGACGACGGCATCCGCGTCTCGTCCGACGTCACCGACGAGGGCGTGATCCTGTACGAGTTCCGCGAGCTGCTGCACGCCCCGGAACGCCTCGCCAGCCCGCAGCTGTAGGCCGCGTCTCGGCAGATGCAGAGAGCCCCCGGCGACCGCACGGTCGCCGGGGGCTCTCCTTTTGCCGTTCAGCCGCGCCGCGGCTACGTTTCCATCGGCCATCGGCCATGTGCGTTCGTCGATCTGTCGGCTGAGGCCGGTCAGCCGGTCAGCCGGCCATCTGGACTTCGGCGATGCCGATGGTGCCGTCCTGCTTGGCGCGGTGCTTCACGTCGGCCACCAGCTCGCCCAGCGCCTCGAGCGAGCTCCAGTGCGCCGGGTCGATGTGGACGACGGCGGCCGAGAGGCGGGTGATGGGGAACTCGCGCTGCACGCCGTAGCGGTCGCGGCCGCTGTAGCTGCCCACGCTCACGGCGCCGTCGGGAAGGTGCGCAGGCAGCGCGCGGCGGAAGCGCTCCGTGACCTTCTCGGCGAGCTGGCGCGCATCTTCCGGGGTGCACAGCAGCACGAAGTCGTCGCCCCCCACGTGGCCCACGAACGCGCCGGCCTCGCCGCCGACGCCCGTGACCGCCTCGCCCGCCGCTCGGATCGCCGCGTCGGCCACGGCGAAGCCGAAGTGGTCCGCGAAGGGCTTGAAGTGGTCGAGGTCGAAGTAGCAGACGGCGAAGGGCTTGCCCTCGCCGCGGCGCCGCTCGATCTCGTGGTGGATGGCCTCGCCGCCGGGCAGCCCCGTCGTCGGGTTGCGGTCCAGCCCGCGCTGCGCGAGGCGCAGCAGGGCGGACACGCGGGCCAGCAGCTCGCGCGGGTCGAACGGCTTGTGCAGGTAGTCGTCGGCCCCCGCGTCGAAGCCGCGCAGCCGGTCCTCGATGTCGCTCTGCGCTGTGAGGATCAGCACCGGCAGGTGGGCGATGCGCAGGTCGGACTTGATCTCGCGGCACACCGCGAAGCCGTCGGGGGTGCCCATGCGGTAGTCCAGGATCACCAGGTCCGGCGCGTCGGCGCGCACCTCGGCGAGCGCCTGGGTGCCGTTGGTGGCCAGGCGCACGCGGTGCCCCCCGGCGCGCAGCACCTCGGCCACCATCTCCCGAAGCCCCGCGTCGTCGTCCGCGAAGAGGATCTCGCTCATCGCCCCCGTTCCCCGCGTGCCGCCATCATGTCGATCCGGTCTCTCTCCGCTCCTGGCGTCGTCCGCCGCCTCGCCCGCCCGTGGGCCGCCGCCGCGGCGCTGCTGTTGGCAGCCGCCGTGCCGCGGGTGGGGCAAGCACCGCGCCGCCCCAACGTAGCCCCTCCGCCGCCCCGTGTCACGCACCGCGCGCAGGACGCGGCGCTCGCGGCGCGCATCGACTCCATCGTCTCGCGCGGCCCGCTGGCGCGTGCGCACTGGGGCATCGAGGTGCGCGACGCCGCCACCGGCCGCGCGCTGTACCGCCGCGACGCGGACCGGCACTTCATGCCCGCGTCCAACCTCAAGCTCGTGGTGGCGGCCGCGGCGGCGCGCTACCTGGGTCCGGACTTCCGCTACCGCACCACCATCTACGGCACCGGGCCCGTGCGCGACGGCGTGCTGCACGGCGACCTGGTGCTCTACGGACGCGGCGATCCCACCATCTCCGGGCGCTACGAGGCGCGCCGCACGTCCATCTTCGAGGCGCTGGCGGACTCGCTCGCGGCGCGAGGAATCCGCCGCGTGGCCGGCGCCGTGGTGGGCGACGAGAGCCACTGGGAGGCCGAGCACCTGCGCGGCCAGTGGGAGCGCTACGACCTGCTGTGGTGGTACGCGGCGCCGGTGGGCGCGCTGGGCTTCAACGACAACTGCGTGGACATCCTCGCCGTTCCGGGCGCCGCGCCCGGCCAGCCGCCGCGCATCACCGCCGAGCCCACATCCCGCTTCTACACGCTGGACAACCGGGCGGTCACCGTCGCGGCGGGACGGCCGCAGACGATGGACTTCGACCGCGGCGAGCCCGGCACGTTCGGCCACGCCCGCGCCTACGGCGAGATGCCGCTGGGCGCCGCGCAACGTCACGAGTCGTTCGCGGTGGAGGACCCGGCGCGCTACGCCGCCACCGTCTTCCGCGAGGTGCTGGCCGCCCGCGGCATTGCCATGGACGAGCCCGCCGTGCGCGTCGTCTCCGATCCGGCGCGCTCCGCCGCCGCACGCGCGACGCCGCTGGCGGAGCATCTTTCACAGCCGCTGCCCAAGGTGCTCGCGCCGATCCTGCTCAACAGCCACAACTGGTTCGCCGAGCAGCTGCTGAAGACGTTGGGCCGCGAGGTGCGCGGCAGCGGGAGCTGGGACGCGGGCCTGGCGCTGGAGCGCGACTTCTTGGTGCGCGAGGTGGGCGTGGACTCCTCCGCGTTCGTGCTGGTGGAC